>NZ_RIBZ01000139.1:0-22583 GCF_003721215.1 Streptomyces botrytidirepellens | reverse complement strand
GGGCTGGGCGGGCCCGAGGCGCTGCCGGAGCCGGTGATGGCGGGGCTGACCCGGCAGTTCGGCGTCCTCGCGGGGCGGCTGGACGAGGCGGCGCTGCCGCGCCTCCCGCTGGAGTTGCTGCTGCTGCGCGGGCCCGCGCGGCGGCTGCTCAGCCTGCGGATGCCGATCCTGGCGAGCATGGCGCTCGGCCAGGCCACGGTGCGCCGCGGCACCCAGGGGCTGGTACGGCGGCGGCTCAACGCGCTGGCCCGGCCCGCCGCGCTGGCCGTCGTCCGCGAGGCGTACGAACGGGAGGGCGCGAGCGGGGCGTTCAGCACGGACCCCTGGCTGACCGGCCTCATTTGCGTCGGCACCACCCGCTCCGGGCTCGCCCCGGACATCGTGCGGGCCGCCGCCGGGTGGCTGCGGGCGGCGGCCGACGCGGACGGCGGGTGGGAGCTGATGCCGCTGGACGTCACCTGGTCGAGCTTCGCCGCCTCCGCGCTCCTGGAGGCGGGGTACGCACAGGATCCCCGGCTGCGGGCGACCCGCGCGATGTTCCACGGGCGCCAGCAGAACACCCCGTTCGCCGCCCTCGGCTGCCCGCCCGGCTACTGGGGCTTCTCCAGCGCGCACAGCTGGCCCATGGCGCTGGAGACCGCGGAGATCAGCTCGGTGCTGCTCCGCCTCCCCGGCGGCGGCGGAGACCCGCACGTACGGCGCGGCATCGACTGGCTGACCCGGACGCAGGACTCCGCGGGCTCCTGGAGCCTGGCCGTGCGGAACAGCAAGCCGGGCGGGTTCGGCCCCTGCCCGCAGATGACCGCCAAGGCGGTCCGCGCGCTGCTGGACCACGGCGCGGGCACCGGCGACCGGCGCGTGGTGAAGGCCGTGCGCTGGCTCGTCGCGCAACAGCGGGCGGACGGTTCGTACGAGGCCCTGTGGTACCGGGGACGCACGGCGGGCACGTCGGTGGTGCTGGAAACGCTGTGCCGCACGGTGGGCGCCGCGCACCCGGCGGCCGCACGGGCGGCCGCGTGGCTGCTGCGCACCCAGGCCGACGACGGCTCCTGGGACGGCGGCGCGTCCGCGGACGAGAGCGGCGGCGGGGGCACCGTCGAGGACACGGCCTGGGCGCTGTACGCGCTGCTCGCCGCGGGCCACGCCCCCGGGTCGCGGCCCGTGACGGCCGCCGCCCGCCATCTGACGGACGCCCAGCGGCCGGACGGCGGCTGGGCCGGATCGCCGGTGAACGAGTACATCCGCTTCTGCTACCGCTACGCGGACGACGTGATCGCCTCCGGGCTCGCGCTCCGCGCCCTGGCCAGGCTGCGGACGGCCACCGCGTCCCCGGGGGGTTCCGTATGAGCGAGAAGAACCCACGGTACGACGCCGTGGTGTGCGGCGCGGGCGCCGGAGGGCTCGCCTCCGCGCGCGCCCTGGGGGAGTTGGGCCTGCGCGTCCTCGTCGTCGACAAACAGCCCCACATGCGCCCGGTCGCCAAGGGCGAGGTGCTCCAGCCCGGCGCGCTGCGCGTGCTGCGCCGCTGGGGCACCGAACGGCTGCTGGAGCAGCGGGCCGGGGTGCGGCTGGGCCGCCTGGTGGTCCGGGCCCCGGCCGGGACGCCGCTGATGGCGCTGGACTACGGCCGCCTCCCCGAGGGCGACCGGTGGCTGCTCTCCCACGACCACCTGGCCATCCTGGACGCGCTGGCCGAGGGCCTCGGCCCGACCGTGGAGGTGCGCCGGGGCGTCCTGGTCGAGGAGGCCCTGCGCGACGGCTCGGGCCGCGTCACCGGCGTGGCGGTCACCGAGGGCGGACGGCGGTACGAGGTCCACGCGCCGCTGACGGTCGCCGCGGACGGCATCTCGTCCCGGCTGCGCCGCGCCGCGGGCATCGACGCACGGCGCGTGGACTACCCGCACCGCCTGGTGTCCTTCGACCTCGCGGGCGCGCCCCGCCCGGACGACTTCTCGGCGTACCTCAGCGCGCGCGGGCTGCGGCTGGTGTACGCGCTGCCCGGCGACCGGGTGCGGCTGTACGTACAGACCGCGCCCGACGAACTGCGCGGCGGCCGCGACCGGTCGGCCCTGGCCGCCTGGGCCGAGGGGGTGGTGGCGGAGGTGCCCGCGCTGGAACCCCTATCCGGGCCGCTGCTGGCCGGTCTGGACAGCAGGCAGATGCTGCCGGTGTCCCGTTTCCTCTCGCCCCGGCTGGCCGTCCCCGGGATGGCGTTCGTCGGCGAGGCCGCGTACGCCGTGCACCCGATGGCCGCGCAGGGCATGAACACCGCGATCACCTGCGCCGCCTCGCTGGCCGACCGGCTCGCCGAGCACCTCCACGGCGCCGCGCCCACCGCCGCCACCGTGGACGCCGCCCTCCGCGCCTACCAGGCGGAACGGCGCCCGATCCTCGCCCAGGCGGCCACCACCAGCGACAACGCGGCCCGCATGGTCACCGATCTGACCTGGCGCGGCCGGGTCGTGGGGCGGCGGGCGGTCCGCTTCACGGGGCGCAATCCCCGGCTGCTGCACACCGTCACGTACAACATGTCCGGCCTCGGCCCCCGGCCGATGACGTTCCTGGACCGTCTCCACCAGCTCGGCGTGCTGCCCGACCCGCGCGCCCACCGCGTCCCCCAGACCTGAGCCCAAGCCCTTCCGCTCCCCAAAGGACGGCATTCATGCAGAAACAGGAAGCAGTCGTACGCCCGGTGTCCGGCGCCCTCGGCGCGGAGATCTTCGGGATGGACCTGACGGACATCGGCGACGCCGACTTCGAGCGGATCCGCGAGCTGCTGCTGCGCTACCTGGTGATCTTCTTCCCGGACCAGTCCCACCTCACCCCGGAGGCCCACATCGCCCTCGGCAAGCGCTTCGGCGAGGTGGAGGTGCATCCGTTCCTGCCGAAGGTCGAGGGCTATCCGGAGCTGGCGCTGATCGAGTCCGACAAGGGCGGCAAGGCCGACGCGTGGCACATCGACGTCACCTTCAGCCCCAACCCGCCGGTCGCCTCGATCCTGCACCTGGTCACCTGTCCGGAGTCCGGCGGCGACACGATGTGGAGCAACCAGTACCTGGCGTACGAGACGCTGTCCGAGCCGTACCGCGAGATGCTCGACGGGCTCACCGCCGTCCACGTCCTCAAGGCGCCCGAGGTCGGCGAGCTGACGGCCGAGCACCCGGTGGTGCGGGTCCACCCGGAGACGGGGCGCCGCTCGCTGTACGTCACCCGCATGTGGTCGTCGCACATTCCGCAGCTCAGCAGGCACGAGAGCGACTCGGTCCTCCAGTTCCTCTTCGAGCACTCCGAGCAGCCCGCCTTCAACTGCCGTTACCGCTGGCAGCCCGGCGCGGTGGCCATGTGGGACAACAGGGCGACCCAGCACCTGGCCATCAACGACTACTCCGCCTACCGCAGGGGCCAGCGGGTCACCATCCTCGGCGACCACCCGACCGGCGACGCCCCGCGCTGGAAGAACTACGAGCGGCGCGGCGACGAGCGCTACTACCCGCGCCGGGTCAACGCCAAGGCGGGCTACTGACGGACGGCTCCGTTGTACGGCCCCGGGCGCGCCCGGGGCCGTACAACGGCGTGCCCTACGCCTCCAGCGCCTACGCCTCCAGCGCCCGCGCCCCCGCCGCACAGCTCTCCCGCAGCGCGGCCAGCTCCGCCGGCGGCAACGTCTCGGCGCTGCCCCGCCGCCCGCCGTCCAGCAGCACCCGTGCCCCGGCCAGCCACCCGGACAGCGGCTCGACGCCGAGGTGCGCCGCCAGGCGGGTGAGTTCGGCGTCGGGGGCGTCGAGCAGCGCCTCGTACGACAGCGGCAGCACCAGCTCCCCGGGCAGCGCATCGAGGTGCGCCAGCCCCTCGATCACCGTGTCCGACCACAGCCGCCCGAAGGCGGACAGCGGCACGGGCCGCGTCAGCAGGGGCTTGATCTCGGCGCTCTCGTCGCTCATCAACGCGGCCAGCTCGCCCGGAACGTCGCCGCCCTCCCGCATCAGCTGGATCATCCGGAAGCCGGGATGGCGGCTCATCGACAGCGCGCAGTCGGCCCCGTCCCGGTACAGATGGACGAACCGCGCCTCGGGGAACACCTCCCGCAGCCGGGGCACCAGCCGCAGCGAGAACCCGGACCGCTCCACCACGGCCCGGCTGCCGAACCGCTCGGCCAGCGCGTCGAACAGCGCCCGGTGGTGCTCCCCGACCGGCCCCCGGGGCCGCCCGCACACCACGGGCCGCAGCGCGTCGAACAGCGCGTCCGGCTCGTCGCTCAGATGCGGCAGCGTCGTCATCGCCACCGCCGGAATCCCGTCCCCGTCCGCCGAGAACCGCCCTCCGAAGCCGGGATAGGTGTGCTCCGGCAGCCCGAAGCCCTCCCGGATCAGCCGGTTGGCGAACGCGGGCGGGCTCGCCAGGATCTCCCAGAATTCCTCCCCGGTCAGCGGCCCCTCGGGCAGCGCACTCGGCTCCAGGGAGGCCATCAGCTCACTCAGGCTGAGGAGGTGGGGGTGCAGGCGCAGCACCTCCGACAGGGCGGTGGAGCCGCACCGCCCGGTTCCGACGACGAAGGTCAACGGCCGTGCTGCCATGTCTCTCCCGGAGCGTTGTGGGGGCGCCGGGGCCGTTCCGTGAAGCGGCCCCGGACTCCTGCGGCCCGTACCCACCCGGGCCGCCCGTACCCCTGCGCCCGTCGCTTACGAGGGCGATCCCCACACTGGCGGATTGAGCCGGGCGAAGCCTTCCTGCCGCTGGTAGGGGAAGTACGGGTACGGGGCCGTCCTGGCGCTCGCCGCGTCGAGCTTCGCCACCTGGGCGGGCGTGAGCGTCCAGCCGACGGCGCCGAGGTTCTGGCGGAGCTGCTCCTCGTTGCGGGCGCCGATGATGACGGAGGCGACGGTCGGCCGCCGCAGCAGCCAGTTGATGGCGATCTGCGGGACGGCCCTGCCGGTCTCCTCGGCGATCTCGTCGAGGGCGTCGACCACGCGGTACAGGTGGTCGTCGTCGACGGGCGGTCCGTAGTCGGCCGTACGGTGCAGTCGGCTGTGCTCCGGCAGCGGTGCGCCCCGCCGGACCTTGCCGGTCAGCCGCCCCCAGCCCAGCGGGCTCCAGACGAGCGCCCCAAGACCCTGGTCGAGCCCGAGGGGCATCAGCTCCCATTCGTAGTCGCGGCCGATGAGGGAGTAGTAGACCTGGTGTGCCACGTAGCGCTGGTGGCCGCGCTCGTCGGCGAGGGCGAGCGACTTCATCGCCTGCCAGCCGGAGAAGTTGGAGATGCCGGTGTAACGGACCTTTCCCGCCCGGACGAGATCGTCGAGCGTGGACAGGACCTCCTCGACGGGCGTACCGGCGTCGAAGGCGTGCAGCTGGAAGAGGTCGAGGTAGTCGGTGCCGAGCCGCCGCAGGGCGTTCTCGCACGCGGTGATCAGACGCGAACGGGACGTACCGGCATCCCCCGGTCCTTCGCCCGTCGGCAGGCCGGTCTTGGTGGACACGATCACCCGGTCCCTGCGGCCCTTGATCGCTTCGCCCAGCACCTCCTCGGAGGCGCCGTCGGAGTAGACGTCGGCGGTGTCGAACATCGTGAGCCCCGCGTCGAGGCAGATGTCCACGAGGCGCCGTGCCTCGTGCGCGTCGGTGCTGCCCCAGGCGCCGAACAGCGGCCCCCGGCCACCGAAGGTGCCCGCTCCGAAGCTCAGCACCGGGACCTGGAGTCCGGATGCGCCCAGCCGTCTGTGTTCCATGGCCACTCCTCTAACGGTTCTATGGTTCCGTTAAGCTGAACGTAGCAGAGGAAGACGGCTAACGGAACAGGAGTCCCGTTATGGTGGACGGTGACGCGGATCCGGGGACGGTCCGCCCGGGCGGACGCACGGCCAGGGTCAGGGCGGCGGTGCTGCGGGCGACCGGGGACACCCTGGCCGAGCAGGGCTTCGCCCACCTCGACCTCGCGGACATCGCCCGCCGCGCCGAGGTGGGCAAGACGACCGTCTACCGCCGCTGGGGCACCGTGACCGGCCTGGTGGCCGACCTGCTGACGGACATGGCCGAGCAGTCGCTCCCGCGCACCGAGACCGGCTCGCTGCTCGGTGACCTGACGGCCAACGCCCGGCTCGTACGGCGGACCCTGACCGATCCGCGGCAGGGCGCCCTGTTCAAGGCGGTGATCGCGGCCGCCACCTGCGACCCGAGGACGGCCGAGGCCCTGCACCGCTTCTACGAGCTGCGGATCCAGGAGTGGGCGCCCTGCGTCCAGCAGGCCATCGACCGCGGGGAAGTCCCCGAGGGCACCGATCCCCACGAGGTGATCCGGGCGGTCTCCGCGCCCCTCTACTACCGACTGCTGACCAGCGGCATCCCGTTGGACGAGGCGGCCGCGGACCGCGCCGCCGAGGCCGCCGTGGCGGCGGCGCGCGCGGGGGCGTACGCATAGGCATGCCCCCTCCGCGGAGGGGGAGGGCTCCATGGAGGGGGCATGCCGGAAGCGCCGTTCAGACGGCCGAGGTCTCCGCGGCCTCGGCCTCCTGCGCCGGGGCCTCGCGGTTCTTGATGAGGCTGGGGTTGGTCTCGGGAGCGGCCGCCACCGCGATCACGGTGACCGCGCCCATGCCGATGAGGAACAGCGCGATCGGCCAGGATGCCCCGGCCCAGGCGAGCAGCGCGGTGGCGACGATGGGGGAGAAGCCGCCGACGATCATCGAGGCCAGCTCATGCCCGAGGGCGAGTCCGCTGTAGGCGACCCGGCTCGCGAAGAGCTCGGTGAAGAACGCCGGTTGGGTGCCGATCATCGCCCCGTGGCCGATCACGACGGCCACGAAGATGGCCACGAAGATCAGCACCGGATTGCGCGAGTCGAACATCGCGAAGAACGGATAGGCCCACACGATCACCGCGACCGCGCCCCCGATGTACACGGGGCGGCGCCCGACGCGATCGGAGAGCGCCCCGAACATCGGCATCGCGAACGACTCCGCCAGCATCCCCACCACGACCGCGGCCAGCACCACCCCGTTGCCCACGCCGATCTTGGCCGCGTAGGACAGGCTGAAGGTGAGGAAGAGATAGCTGGCGCCGGTCTCGGCGACGCGTGCGCCGAAGGCGATCAGCACGGACCGGGGGTGGGTCCGGAGGACGTCGAGGATCGGCGGCGTGGACTTCCCCGTCTTCGCCCCCGTGGTCGCCTCCGCCTGCCGGAACGCGGGGGTCTCCATGATCCGCAGCCGGATCAGCAGCCCGACGGCGGTGAGCAGGATGCCGACCATGAACGGAATCCGCCATCCCCAGGCGAGGAAGGACTCGGTGCTGGTCACCCCCTGGGCCAGCGCGAAGACGGAGGCCGAGAGGACGAACCCGAGCCCAATGCCGGTCTGGCTCCAGGCCGAGTAGAAGCCGCGGCGGTGGCTCGGCGCGTGTTCGCTGACGATCAGCACGCCCCCGCCCCACTCGCCGCCGACCGCGATGCCCTGCACGATCCGCAAGGCCACCAGCAGCACCGGTGCCCACACCCCGATGGTGCTGTAGGTGGGCAGCAGGCCGATCAGGAACGTCGCGACGCCCATGATCACCAGGGTGATGACCAGCATCGACTTACGGCCGAGCCGGTCACCGAAGTGCCCGAAGATGATCCCGCCGAGCGGCCGGGCGAGGAAGCCGACCGCGTTGGTGCCGAAGGCGGCGATCGTTCCCACGAGCGGATCGAAGGTCGGGAAGAACAGGGTGTTGAACACGAGCGCGGCGGCTGTGCCGTAAAGGAAGAAGTCGTACCACTCCAATGCACTGCCGAACAAGCTTGCGATCGCTGCCTTGCGGACTTCGCGCGGGGCGCCCTTTTCGTCTGCCATGCCGACTCTCCAAGGTTGCGGATCGGCTTTGGGCGGTGATTGTTCGCCGCGGCTTCCCCGGCGGGAACGAAGGCGTTCCACTCACCGGGATGACNCGCGGCTTCCCCGGCGGGAACGAAGGCGTTCCACTCACCGGGATGACTCAGGGCCGCGTCGCGGCCACCTTGACCCCGAACCCGATCAGGACGACACCGGTCACCCGGTCCAAGGCTCGCCGCACGGCGGGCCGTTCGGCGGCTGGCCATCCCCGTTCGTCAGGGACTTCCCGTCGCAGCGCGGCGACTCTCGCGGCTCCTCATTCCCTGCGCGCCCAGGAGTACAGGAACCAGGGCCACAGGAACCAGCCGACGACCCCCGCTGCCAGCACGATGAGCGTGATCTTCCATCCCCGTGACAATCCACTTCTCCCTCTGACGGCCCGCGGCTTCCGATTCTGTGGCAGCGGCTCCGTTTGAAACAGGAGTTCCCCCCGGTAACTGCCGACATGGGCGTCATCGGCAACGAAGAAGCCCACCCCCACGGGAGCGGCGATGTGCCCGGCCGCGCGCCCGTCAGGGCCGCGTCGCGGCCACCTTGACCCCGAACCCGATCAGGACGACACCGGTCACCCGGTCCAAGGCTCGCCGCACGGCGGGCCGTTCGAAGAAGCCGCGGGCCTTGGCCAGCAGCATCACGTAGCCGGCGAGATAGACGGCGGTGATCGACGCGTGCAGCAGCACCAGGATCGCCATCCCCAGGTGGGGAGAGAGCCCGGCCGGGGCGAGCGTCGGCAGCAGACCCGTATAAAAGACGGCGATCTTGGGATTGAAGACGTTGCTGACCAGCCCCGTACGCCAGGCGTTCCCCGCCGGAGCGGCCGCTGATGCCGCCGGAGCACCGGTCGCCCGTCCACGCCGACTGCGCAGCAGCGACTGCACCCCGAGCACGATCAGATAGGCGGCCCCCGCCAGCTTCACCACCGTGTAGGCCACGGCGGACGCGGCCAGCACGGCCGCCAGCCCCACCAGCGTCAGCACACCCCACACCAGCAGCCCGGTGGTGATCCCGGCGGCCGTCCGCAAGCCGTCCCGCCAGCCGCACGAGACGGCCCGCTTCGTCACCACGGCCATGTCCGGCCCGGGAACCACGGTCAGGACGGCGAGCACACCAGCGGCGGCCAAAAACTGGACGAACATGTGTCGCATCATCGCACTGCTCTGCCGCCCCCGGGCAGGGGTCGCTGTACGGCCGCCACCAGCACCACCGTGACGCTGACCAGCAGCGCCCAGGCCCCGAACTTCTCCACCGGGACCGGCTGCCAGCCGTGCATCTGATGCGGGTAGCGCCAGGCCCCCACGTACGTGGCGATGTTTTCGGCCAGCCACAGGAAGAAGCCGATCAGCGCGAACGACAGCGCCAGCGGCATGCGGTAGCGCACGCTCCCCACGGTGAACCGCACCGACGTACCGGCGGTGACCGCCACGAGCAGCACGGCGAGGACCCAGCGGATATCGGGCAGCCAGTGGTGGCTGAAGAAGTTCACATAGACGGCCGCGGCCACCGCCGCGGTGGGCCACGGGCGATAACGCACCAGCTCCAGGTCGTGCAGCCGCCAAGCACGACACACGTAACTCCCCAACGCCGCATACAGAAACCCGCCGTACAGCGGCACCCCCGCGAACTTGAACACCGCGGGCTCCGGATAGCTCCACGACCCGAGCGAGACCTTCACCAGCTCGAAGGCCAGTCCGATCACATGGCACACGGCGATGATCGCCACATCCCGCCCGGTCTCCCAGCCACACCACCGGAACACCACCGTGAGCAGCAGCCCGTAGACCAGCAGCAGGTCATACCGAGCCACTGGCAACCGCGGCACCACCGCGGACGCCGCGACCCCGGACAACAGGGCCACGGCGAATGCGCAGCTGCGCGTCTGCAACCGAGCGAAGCGCAGCAACTGCTGAACAAGCGAAAAAGCACTGACCACGCCCCCAGGGACGCCCGGCAGCCACCACCAGGTTGCCCTTTTCAGTCAGCCGACGCGCAGCCGCATCCGCACGTAGTCGATGTCCCAGCCGCCCGGCAAACGCCTCATGCAAGGCTCCGCCCACCCCGCGCCCCAAGAAGTCGGGATGGACGTGAATCTGGAACAGCTGCCGATATACCGACGCGTCGATGTCCGCGTCCTTCGGCGCCCCCATAGCCAGGACGCCCACCATCCCGCCGCCCCCAGGGCGACCCGGTTCCGCCCCGGCCCACCCATACGCCCTCACGCTTCCCCCGTACGTAGGATTTGCACACTTTTACGCCTTACTTTCCGCTATGCCTGGTCACGCTTCTCACGGTGCCGGTCCCGTCCAGGGGCCCGTGACGAAAGGAAGACACGCATGCGTGGCAGGCTCGTCATCGCTGCCGGAGCACTGGCCATGGCCCTGACGCCAGGCGCCGCGTGGGCGGCGCACGGCAGCGGCGGCCAGGAGTCCGGTTCCTACGGTGCCGAGGCGCCCGTTCTCCAGGGAGGCCCCCGCCCCGGCGAGGGGGTGCCCGGCTACGAGCTGGTCACCCTGCCCAACGAGAACGTCCCGAACTTGCAGCGGCGCACGGTCTACTGCCCCCACGGCAAGAAGGCCCTCGGCGGCGGCGCCGAGGCACGCGGCGACACCGCGATCCTCCTCGGCAGCTTCCCCACCGACGACGGAACCGGCTGGATCGGCCTGGGCCGCCAGACCGCCACCGACAACGTGGGCATCAGCGTCTTCGTCATCTGCGCCGACGTCTGATCGCCCCGGCTCGGACGGACCCTCCGGCCGCGTATCCGCGCGTATGAATGGCCCCGATGGACGATCCCATCGGGGCCTCTCGGCGACGACGTTCCGCGTTTTCAGAACGACCTCCTCGTCCCGAACTACGGGCGGAACGGTGGCTGAAGTCTGCTGGGCTGGCCGTGCGACCGTCTGGGGCCGGTGGCTGTCTGGTGCAGTCGCGGTGGTTGCTGTGTCCGCTGCCCCGTCGATGTCAGGTTCGGATACCAGCCCGCCGCACGTGACTACCGCTTTTCCAGCGTCCACTTACCGAACGTGCGGACGGCCAGGAAGCCGGCACCTGGAACCGTGACCGTTCCGCGTATATCGCCGTGCCGAGACAGCTGCCTTGCCTCGTTCCCGTATTCGGGCGTGAAGTGGAGTTCTCCGTGCTCGGTGTCTCCCAGCCAGGCGAACGACACGCGGGCGCGATCCGCGAAGTACACGAGCGTCTCGTGTTCGCCGGACAGCACGTCCTCCAACCCAGCCAGGTCGGCGACCTCAAGCGTCCGTAGGCGCCAGCGGGAGAACCCGGTCCCTGAGGTGGGGCGTGGCTTCACACGCTGGACCTCCACACGGTTGTACTGGGCGGGCAGCAACGCCCTTAGCGCCTTGGGCCCGTAGGAATACAGCAGCTCCTCGCCGTAGGTCTTGCGGGTCGCCGACCGGTGCAACGCGAGGACCTTGAAAGAGGTGGTCAGGCCTCCCTTGAACTCCAAGAGCGCGGGACCCCGCTCGGAGCGCGGTATCTCAACCTCGCGCCCTCTCCACCCGCTCGCTTGGAACAGTGCCTTGGCAGGCATAAAACCCTCCCCGTCGCCCCGGCCGAACGATCAGCATCAGCGGCGAGAACAGTCCGGTCAAGGATCACGCACAGGCCGGGTGAGGTGGCGTCGTGTTCTCGGCTCTGGCGGGCGCACAGGGACGAGGACGCATGCCATCCGACATCCTCTCCGCTGACGCGGTTGGTCCTGCGGCCCTCTCCGACGCACAACTCGGACCGGGAAGGTGCACTTTCGTGTGCAACCCCGCACGACGCCGCTCGCCGGGCGTACCGTGACTGGAAGACCGTCTGGTGGGGGGCGCACCATGAGTGACAAGACCATCGGCGACCGCCTTGGCGAACTCCGTCGGTATCTCGATGTCACGCAAGAAGGGCTGGCCGAGCGGTCAGGGGTGCACGTCGACACGATCCGGAAGCTGGAGCAGAACATCCGGCAGTCGGCGCGCCTGTCCACGCTCCGGGCCTTGGCGAGGGCACTCGACACTGAGCTGGACCGACTGCTGGGGCAGCCCACCGTGACCACGGAACTTCCGGACGACGGCGGCCTGATCGCGCTTCGCGACGCCATCCAGGACATCAGCGTGCTGCCCGGTGTCCCCGCTGACGGCCTCGACGAGGAGCCGCCCTCCGCAGAGGTGTGGATGAATCAGGTCCGCGCAGCCACGTCGCTGTACTGGAAGGGTCGATACAGCAGGCTCGCCGGCTCGTTGCCGCTCGTCCTTCGCGATGGGCGCGCGGTCGCCCGGGAGACGACCGGTTCGCTCGTGGAACAGGTCTGGAAGCAGCTCGCGCTCGCCTATCAGCTCGCGGCCAGCCTGACCACGCAGGCCGGGCACCCCGACTGGGCATTCGAGGCGGTGGCCAAGCAACTGGACGCGGCGCAGCGGGCGTCCGATCCGCTCATGGAGGGCATGGGCGTGTCCACGCTGTCGTGGGTGCTGTTGCGGCAGGGCCGGTGGGAGGAGGCGCAGTTGGTCGCCGAGCGAAAGGCCGACGCATTGGAGCCCCCGATGCGGGGCGGCACGAGCGCGCAGTACGCGGTGTACGGGAATCTGCTCGTGGCCGCGGCCACGCCCGCCGCGCGGCGGGATCGTAAGGATGACGCCGATCAGTTCCTCAACTTCGCTGAGGCTGCGGCTGTACGGTCCGGCCCGGTGCGGGTGTACGGGACGGCGTTCTCCCCGGTCGACGTGAAGACGCAGATCGTCAACGTTGCCCTCGCTGGAAACGAGCCGGATCCGGCGAAGGCGCTGGAAGCGGCGGCGGATGTGCGTCACGAGTTGATCAGGCGGCCGGTGCACCTGGCGGCTCACCGGCTGGACGTGGCCCAGGCGCGGTACCAGACCGGCGACGACGAGGGAGCGCTGGAGACGCTGCTGGAGGTGGAAGCCGATCAGCCCGAGTGGATCCGGTATCAGGCCCTCGCGCGGGCCACTGTGCTGGAGATGCGCGAGGAGGAGCAGCGGCGCAACACCCGGCTCCGCGGACTGGCTGCCCGCCTAGGAGTTGAGCCCGCGCTCTGACTGGGACGTGATGTCCTAGCCGCTCCATGTTGCCCCAGCATCTGGTGCACTACGTCACTGGGATGTGATCGTGCACACACCTAGCGTGATCCGCACGATGGCGGCCGCTGGCCTCGTGCCCACGAGGGCACTGGCCGGTGCCGCTCCGCGCAGACCGCAGGAGAGAGCGACGTGACGACCAGATCCTTGTCGTGGACCCCGCCGAACGATGCCGACGTGGAGGCGTTACCGGTGGGCCGTTGGTGGGATGCCGTGCGTGCGACTGCCGACATCGGAAACCGCGCCTTGGACGTGCTCGGCGAGGCGTCCGGTGCCGTCATTCAGGACGACGGGTACGGCACCGTGTACTGGCTGATCGAGACCGGCAGCGCCAGGAGCTGGCATCTGCGTCAGGTACGTGTCCTCACCGCGCTGGCCGACGAAACCACCCTGCTGGGCGTGCCTCCCGCGCACTGGACCACCGGCCACCGCACCTACTGGCGAGTTCCTCTCGCTCATGATCGGTGCCTGACCGACGCCCTGCGGCTGCATAAGGCCTTGGCGCAGGCGGTCACCGACATCCTGGGGCCTACTGCGGGCGGGCGACAGCTCTGCTACCGCTGCCAGTTGGCGACCAGCGAGCCGATCCCGGTGGCGATGGGCCACGGGGGCAGCGTCGGCGGGACGACGATCTTCGCCTGCCCTGCGCATGTGTCCAGCTTCGCGGAACAGCGCGGCCCATGGACCGGAATTGCCGCCACGAACCAGTCCCACAAGCAGGGGTCGGCCTGATATAGGCGTCACCGGCAACGAAGAAACCCCCGGCGAGTGATCTCGTCGGGGGCTTCTCGGCGGTGGCTGGGGCCCGGGGTCGAACCGGCGACCTTCCGCTTTTCAGGCGGGGCGCGGCGACCTGCGGGGTCCGTTTCGCCTGGCTCAGCGGTCCGCTGCCGTCCGCTGCTGCCGTCGGCGTACGCGGCCGTTGGCGTCACGGCTGGCGTCAGACGAGGGTGCCTGTGGCCTCTCGTGATCCGCCCGCCCGCCCGGCCGCCCGCCCGGCCGGGTACGGTTGGATAGAGACTTGCGGGCAAGCCTAAAGCTCGCAAAGGGCGAGGCCCCGATGCCACAGCAATGACAGACGGGGCCTCGCTGAGTGGGAGTCATCCCGCAGTAATCGCGGTCCCGGGCGTTTGCCCGCCCGGGACCGCAGTGCTTCACAGCGTCACACGCCGATCAGCTTCGCAAGAAGTTGTCCGATTAAGTCTCCGATGGCAGCGGCTGTTGCGCTGCCCGCCATCTGGATGGAGACCTCGATCACCTGCTTGCGGATACTGCGGTCCTCCCGGTCCGGCTGAGGCTCTTCGGGCTCGTCGCCCTCTGACGCCTGGCTGCTCGTACCGGTCGGCATTTACGGCTCCTGTCCAACTTGGCCGCCGTGCTACTTCCAGGGCGACCGCCATAGCGGCGGCCGCCCAAGGCGGACGCCCTGTAAGTCGCGCGCCGGTTCGCTGGACGCATCACAGCCTATAGCGCTCGCGAGGAAGTGACAGCTACCGCATAAATGAGCATCGCCGCAGGTCAGGGCACGTATGACGCAACGTCAGTCGCGTTCATGCCAGATCAAGTGTCTGGTAGGTATTGCGAGTTGACGCCCAATCGGAAGATGTGATTTCCTCGACGCGCATGCGTGTGACGTGTGGCACAGATTGCTACCGGTGGGTTGGTAAGTCGGTGGAGCGGGTTTGGGCGGTGGCCTGCCCGGTCTGGGGTCGGGCATGGTCAGGGGGCCGTACGCTGGTTGGCACGCCCGCCGCATCGTCCTGGAAGAGACCGAGTCGAAGTCTCAGGTGCATCGCCGTCGTGCTGCCGAACTCGCCGTGAAGATCGGGGTTTTGGCCGCCTGAATGTTCGAGGGGCAGGAATCCTGCCCCTACCCCGCTCCCGGCGCTCCTACGGTCGGTCATCACCTGATCGCCGATGACGCCGGGAGACCCCGTGCAGACCCACCCCAGAACACCCAGTCCATGGACGCCGCCGCGCGGCAGCGACGTCGAGATGGTCCAGGTCGGCCCGTACTGGGACGCCCTGCGCGCCCCTGCTGAGATCGGCGAACGGGCGCTGGAGTTACTCGGCGATTCCTCCGGCGCCGTCATCGCCGATTACGGCCTCATGTACTGGCTCATCCCGTCGGGCCACGCCCAGGACTGGCAGGGCTTACAGCAGGTACAGGCCCTCGGTGCGCACGGCGCCGAAGTCACGTACGTCGGCGTGCCGCCTGCCGAATGGAGGGATGGTCCGCGCCTGCACTGGCGCATTCCGGTGGGGCCGGACTGGTACATCACCGACACGAACCGCCTCCGCGAGGCCCTGGTACTGGCGATTGCCGCTGAGCCCGCCGAGGGGACGACGGCCCGGTGAGCGTCCAGGTCTGCGCCCGCTGCCAAACGACCACCAGGCAACCGGTCGTGGTCGCGATCGAGCACTCGGCGAGCGCCGGCGCCGGCACGGCCTACGCCTGCCCCGACTGCGCGCCCACCTTCCCGAGGCAGCGAGACCCCTTCGACGCCAGCCTCCTCGCCCACCACCGCCCCGCGGAGCGCGGCCGATGAGCTGTAGGCATGCGGACCGTCATGCTCCGCCACGGCTGCCGACCACCAAGTGACGGGGCTCCGGCACGGTGCCGGGTCCCGTCGGAGACAAGCCCCGCCCCGATCGCGCGCTTGGACGGCTGGCGACCGGGACGGAAACCGTGCACCACCCCACTCAGACAGGAAGGCACATGCGTGACGTTACTGCGTTACTGGACCGGCCACAGCGGGCCGAGGTCGTAGAGACCGTCCTGCGCAACAACTTCGGCATGGACGAGGACATGGCAGGCCGGATTGTCGACGAGGCGGTGAAGTTCGTCGCGGCCGCTGCGGACACGTCCCAGACGCTCGCCCCGTCGCGGGTGGTGGATGAGGGTTGGCACGCCCTGATTCTTCACACCCGCACGTACCGCCAACTGTGCGAGCGTCTCGGCGCCTTCGTTCACCACGTCCCGGAGGCACCGGATCCTGAGCGGCGCGATCCTGAGGTGCTGACGAAGACCCAGCAGCGCATCGTGCAGGCCGGGTTCCCCGTGGACGACGCGCTGTGGCTGGCGCCGACCGACACCTCCATCCCGGTCGCGGCCAGCTGCCAGCACGGCCCCGGCGGCCCCGAGGGCAGTTGTACCGGCGACCCGGACGGCGACGGCCCGAGCGGCCCGAACTGACGAAGGACTGAGCGACCGGGCGTCGCGCCCGTACCATCGTCACAGGAGGTGGTCGTCATGAAACAATGGGTGAACCCCGAGAGGGTCGATCTCGTAGAACTCGTGGATCAGCTTCTGGCACCTACCCCGCAACCGGATGAGGCCTGCGGCTGCAAGAGACGCCGCAGCCTGCCCGCGACCGTCTTCGTGGAACCGGGCGGCAAGGTGTTCACAGTGGGGTGCAACCGGTGCGACGGTACGGGCATCGCCCCGTAGCTCAGTGACCCGAACGCGGCCCCCCGCGTCCGCACCGTGGCGCGGAGGGCCTGCGTAGGTCTCGCACCGCCCATCTGAGCCGGTTGGCCTAGGTCCGACTCCGTTGGCGTCAGTCGTAGGCGTCACCGGCAACGAAGAAGCCCCCGGCGAGGGATCTCGTCGGGGGCTTTCTCGGCGGTGCCTGGGCCCGGGATCGAACCGGCGACTTCCGCTTTTCAGGCGGGGTGCGGCGACGTCCGGCGCCCGTTTCGCCTGGCCCGGCGGTCCGCTGACGTCCGCTGCTGCCGTCGCCGTACGCGCCCGTTGGCGTCACGACTGGCTTCAGACGACCTCTTCGTCCCGAACTACCGGCGTTGGCGATTCACTCTTCACCTCGCAGCCCCATCCGGAAGCGTTTGCAAGGGAGACGGGAAGGGACCACAGTCGGGAGGGAGGGGAGGAGTGCACCATGATCGCCCTCGCCATCTTTCTTCTCGCCATCGGGACGATCTTGATCTTTATTGGAATGATCTTGACCGTTCTCGGGTCGCTTCTGATCCTTATGGGGGCAGCCTTGGTCGCCATCGGGATTTTTTTGCTCATCCGCAAAGCGAGGCGCTGACAGCAGCGCACCGGCAACGAAGAAGCCCCCGGCGAGGGATCTCGTCGGGGGCTTTCTCGGCGGTGGCTGGGGCCGGGGTCGAACCGGCGACCTTCCGCTTTTCAGGCGGACGCTCGTACCAACTGAGCTACCCAGCCGCAGCGGTCCTGACGGGATTTGAACCCGCGGCCTCCACCTTGACAGGGTGGCGAGCACTCCAAACTGCTCCACAGGACCTTGCGTGTGTACGAGCACGAGTCTCGCACAAGGCGGCGTGCGGGCCTAACGGGTTTCCGTCGGGGGGTCGCACTACCTGCGATCTTCTTGGCGGAAGTTTTGGCTTTCCGCCGCGTCGATGTCGCTGGATCAGCGTATCAGACCTCAGGCCGTGTCCTGACCGCGTCGAGGGCCGTGCGGAGGGCGGTCAGGCGGGCCGGGGAGGCGAGGCCCGCGTGGTAGAGGTGCAGCTCGTCCGCGCCGGTCGCCAGGCAGGTGGTCCACTCGGCGGCCAGGACTGAAGGGTCCGCCGGGCGGGGCGGGAGGGTCGGGAGGTAGGCGGCGAGGCGGGTGCCCGGGGCGGCCAGGGGGCGGAGGGCGGTGAGGTTGGCGGCGCCCTGGTCGGCGCTGGTCCAGGCGGAGGCGACCAGGGTGTCCACGGGCGGTGGGGCGGCGTCGTCGGCGATCGTCGCGAAGGGGCCCGTGGTCCAGGGGTCCGCGCTCGCGTGCAGGGTGACGGGGCCGGAGGCGGCGGCCAGCACCTCTCGGCGCAGCTCCGCGGTGAGGGCGGTGCGGATCGTACGCAGGGTCGAGAGTAGGGCGGGGGGTAGTGGGCCGCTCCCGTCCACGGCCTGGCGGACCTGGTGGCGGAGGCGGGACGGGTCCAGGTCGGCGGCCTCGTAGCGGTCCAGGCAGGCGCCGCAGAAGCACCACGACAGCAGCCGGTCCACGGAAGCGTCCCAGTCCGCGCCGTCCGTCTTCTCGTGGTGGCCGCCGTGCCCCAGCCCGAGGGGGCCGCACGCCTCCAGGACCAGGCCGTCCGGCGCGCCCAGCGTCACGACCTCACGCACCAGCGTGGTGCAGTACGCCCTGACCTCGGCGGACGCGGGGCACAGGGCGTACGGGTACGGGTCGCCGAAGGCGTTGCGTACGGCGAGGTCGGGGTGGGCGCGGCCGAGGCGGGTGTTGTGGGTGAGGACCGTCCAGGCGTGGACCGGGAGGCCCGCGGCGCGCAGCGCGTCGCGGGCCTCCCCGAAGGAGTCGGGGGTCGGCATCCAGGCCGGGGCGCCCGGGGTCAGGCGGGACCCGGTCCACGCCGCGTCCCGCACCGGGAGGTACAGCGCGGCGTGGGGCGCGTCGACCACCCGGTGCGCGGGATGGAACGGGGTGGCGGCCCGTACGGAGTGGTACGCGGCGGCCAGGGCCACCGCGTCCACGCCCAGGGCCGCGATCCGCTCGGCGGCGGCCGGGTCGCCGACCACGTCCCAGGGGTACAGATACGCGGTCGCCGTCACCATCGGGGGAGGCCCGCCTCGAAGTCCGGGTTCACCCGCCGCATGTACCCCGTGTCGTCGCGCTTGCGCAGTCCGCAGGTCAGGTAGTTCTCGTGCAGCCGGGCGAGGACGTCCTCGTCCAGTTCGACGCCGAGGCCCGGGCCGGTGGGGACCGGGATCGCGCCGTCCACGAAGGTGAGTGCGCCCGGGCGCACCACGTCGTCCTGGGCGCTCCACGGGTAGTGGGTGTCGCACGCGTACGTCAGGTTGGGGGTCGCGGCGGCGAGGTGGGTCATGGCGGCGAGGCTGATGCCCAGGTGGGAGTTGGAGTGCATGGACATGCCGAGGCCGAAGGTGTCGCAGAGGGTGCCGAGGTGGCGGGTGCGGGTGAGCCCGCCCCAGTAGTGGTGGTCGCCGAGGACGACCTGCACCGCGCCCTGCGCGACGGCCGGGGGGATGTGGTCGAAGGCGACGACGCACATGTTGGTGGCCAGCGGGAGCGGCGACGCGGCGGCGACCCGCGCCATGCCGGGGATGCCGCCGGTCGGGTCCTCCAGGTATTCGAGGACGCCGTCCAGGGCGCGGGCGACCTCCAGCGAGGTCTCGTGCGTCCAGGCGGTGTTCGGGTCGAGCCGCAGCGGATGGTCGGGGAACGCCTCGCGCAGGGCGTGGATGGCGGCGATCTCCTGGTCGGGCGGGAAGACGCCGCCCTTGAGCTTGATCGAGCCGAAGCCATAGAGGTCGATCATGCGGCGGGCCTGCGCCACGACGCCCTCGGGGTCGAGCGCCGCGCCCCACTCGTCGGGTTCGGCGTCCGGATGCCCGGCCCACTTGTAGAAGAGGTACGCGCTGTACGGGACGGAGTCCCGGACCGCACCGCCGAGCAGATCGCTCACCGGACGGTCCGCCAGCTTGCCCTGGACGTCCAGGCAGGCGACCTCGACGGCGGCGTGCACCCGGCCGAGGTCGAAGGAGGAGATGGCCCCGCCCGCGTGGTCGAAGAGGGTCGCCGCCTTCTCGTACAGCTCGCCCAGCGCGTACACGCTCAGGCCCGTCAGATGGGGGCGCAGCGCCGCCAGCCGTTCCAGGTGGAGGGTGTCGCCGAACGTCTCGCCGAGGCCCGTCACCCCGTCCTCCGTCACCAGCTGCACGATGCTGCGCAGCGCCCAGGGCTCGTGGACGCCGTCCGCGTTGAGCAGGGGCGGGTCGCGGAAGGCGATCGGGGTGATCACCAGGTCCTTGATGCGCATACGTGTGGTCACACCAGTCCTAGTCCGGAGTCGATGATCTTTTGAAGTTCGGCGAGGTGGTCCTCGCTCGGGTCCACCAGCGGCGGTCGTACCCCGCCGACGTCCAGCCCACGCAGCCGCACCGCCGCCTTGATCAGTGAGATGGCGTAGCCGGGCACCGTGTCCCGCAGGGCGACCAGGGGCTGGAAGAACTCGGCCAGCAGCCGTTCCGCCGTCGCGGTGTCGCCGGAGCCGACCGCCCGGTGGAAGGCGAGGGAGACCTCGGGGGCGAAGCAGAACACCGCGGAGGAGTAGAGGTCCACGCCGACGGCCCGGTAGGCGGGCACGGTCATCTCGGCGGTGGGCATGCCGTTGAAGAACTGGAAGTCCCCGCCGACCGTGGAGCGCACGGTGAGGACGATGCGCTGCATCAGGTCGAGGTCGCCGGTGCCGTCCTTGAAGCCGGTCACGCCGGGGAGGGCGGCGATGCGGGCGGCGGTCTCCGGGGTGAAGACGGCGTTGCCGCGCTGGTAGACGATCAGGGGCAGCCGGGTGGCGGCGGTGACCTGTTCGACGTAGCGGACCAGGCCCTCGGGCGGGAAGGTGACCAGGTACGGGGGGAGCAGCAGCAGCCCGTCCGCACCGGCCCGCTCGGCGGCGCGCGCGAACCGGGCGGCCAGCGCGACCGGCCCGCCCGCGCCCGCGTAGACGGGGACGCGACCGCCGGTGACCTCGACGGCGATGCGGACGACGCGTTCGTACTCGCCGGGCTCCAGGCTGTGGAACTCACCGGTGCCGCAGGCGACGAACACCCCGCCGGGCCCGGCGGCGACGCCCTGCTCGATGTGGGTGGCGAGGGTCTTCTCGTCGACGGTGCCGTCCGCGGCGAAGGGCGTGACGGGGAAGAAGAGCACTCCGGTGAGTCTCATGCGGGACCTCAGCAGTGTGGGGGAGGGGAAGACAGATAGCGGATTGCGGATGACAGCTGGCGGATGACGGATAGCGGATGACGGATTGCGGATGACAGCTGACAAACAGTGATAAATGTCAGCGCGTTGACGGATTCCGTCAGCCAGCGGCCGTCAGCCCTTCAGCGCTCCGGCCGTCATGCCGCGGATCAGCGACCGCTGGAGCAGCAGATAGACGATCAGGCTCGGGATGAGCGCGAGCAGCGAACCGGCCAGCACCAGCCCCGGCCCGATCGTGTCGCTGCGCATCGTGGAGAGGGCGACGGACAGGGTGTAGTCCGACGGGTCGTTGGCGACGATCAGCGGCAGCAGGTACTGGTCCCAGATCATGATGAAGCCGAAGACGGTGATCACGCCGAGGGCCGGGCGGCACAGCGGCAGCACGACCTGGGCGAAGATGCGCCACTCCCCGGCGCCGTCGATCTTGGCGGCCTCCTCCAGCTCCGTGGGCAGCTCCTTCATGAACTCGGTCATCACGAAGATCGAGAATCCCCAGGCGCCGAGCGGAAGGATCATGCCGAGCAGGGTGCCCTTGAGGCTCAGATGGACGACCGGGAGGTCGCCGAGGACGAGCGAGAGCGGGATCGCGATGACTTCCTCGGGCAGCATCATCGTCGTCAGGAAGAGCAGCGACAGGATGGCCCGCCCCCGGAACCGCTTGCGGGCGAGGGCGTACGCGGCGAAGACGCTGACGCTGACCTGGAGCAGCAGCGCGCCGCCCGCGACGATCAGCGAGTTGGCGAGGTAGTGCCAGACGTCCCGTTCGCCCGCGACCTTGAAGTTCTCCATCGTCGGGGAGTTGGGGATGACGGACAGCTTCGTGGGGTCCGGGTTGTTGTCGAACGCGCCGGAGAACAGCACGATCAGCGGCCCGGCGAACACGGCGAGCGCGAGCAGACACAGCAGGGCCCGGAGGGCCATGCTCAGCAGGTGGTTGCGGCCGGTGCGCCAGCCGAGCGCGGTCTCGACGCTCTGCGAGACGCCGACGCCGGGGCGCCTCCGCTGAGATGAAACGGAGAGGGTCATGGCCGGGCCTCCTTCCGTCGCTGGTACCACTGCATCGCGACCGTCAGGCACACCGTGACCAGGAACAGCAGCGTGGCGGCGGCGGAGGCGACGCCGATCTCGTTGCGGGTGAATCCGAGCTGGTAGATCCGGGTCATCCAGACGTCGGTGGATCCGGCGGGTCCGCCTCCGGTGAGGACGTAGACCTCGGTGAAGGTGCGGAAGCCGCGGATGGCGGCGAGGGTGAGCAGGATCGTGACGACGGGGCGCAGCGCGGGCAGGGTGATGTGGCGCAGCCGCTGCCAGGTGTTCGCGCCGTCGAGGGCGGCCGCCTCGTACAGCCCGCGGTCGACCTGGGTGAGCCCGGCGAGGACGATCACCATGTTGTAGGGGCCGCCGGTCCAGATGGCGACCGCCATGACGGACCACAGGGCGGAGCCGGTGTGGTCCAGGTAGTGCAGCGGGCCGATGCCGAGGAAGCCGAGGACGGTGTTGAGGAAGCCGGCACTGGTCGGGTAGTAGAGCAGCCGCCAGATCTCGCCGACGACGGCGGTGGCGGTGACGACCGGCAGGAAGACGGCGGAGCGCATGAACCACAGGGAGCGCGCCGGGCCTTCGAGGAGCAGCGCCAGGACGAAGCCGACGATGACGGAGCCGATGGTTCCGCCGACCGCCAGCACCACGGTGTGGCCCAGCGCGGCCTGGAACTGCGGATCGTCGAAGACCGACCGGTAGTTGGCGAGGCCCACCCACAGATTGCCGAGGAACGGCCGGACGTCGTAGAAGCTCAGCTCGACGCCCTTGGCCATGGGCAGGTACTTGAAGACGACGAAGAGGAGCAGGGCGGGGGCCACGAACAGCCAGGGGACCCACGACGGGGCGGTGAAGCGGCGGCCGCCGCGCGGGCG
>NZ_RIBZ01000133.1:0-6453 GCF_003721215.1 Streptomyces botrytidirepellens | reverse complement strand
ACCGACCGGGTACGGATCAGCGACCAGCCCACCTCGGCGGGCGATACGTCCGGGTCGGAGGCCACCCTTTCGGCCAACGCCCGTGCCTGACCCCGTAACGCCGCGGCGTTGTGTCCCGACACCACCCACGGCACGACGCCGACGTCATCGGTGTCCGGTCGCGTGACGTCCTGCTCCGCTAGCTTCGGCGCCTCCTCCAGGATCAGATGGGCGTTGGTGCCGCTGATCCCGAAGGAGGACACGCCCGCGCGGCGCGGACGGTCGTCCGCGGCCCAGACGACCTGTTCGGTCAGCAGCCGCACATCACCGGCGGTCCAGTCCACATGCGGCGACGGCTCGTCGATGTGCAGGGACCGCGGAAGCACCCCGTGCCGCATCGCCATCACCATCTTGATGACACTGGCCACCCCGGCGGCGGCCTGGGTGTGCCCGAGGTTCGACTTGATGGAGCCGAGCCACAGCGGCCGACCGTCCGGCCGGTCCTGCCCGTACGTGGCCAGCAGCGCCTGCGCCTCGATCGGGTCGCCGAGCGTCGTCCCGGTGCCGTGCGCCTCGACCGCGTCCACCTCGCGGGGCGCCAGCCGGGCGTTGGCGAGCGCCTGCCGGATCACCCGCTGCTGCGAGGGACCGTTCGGCGCGGTCAGCCCGTTGCTGGCCCCGTCCTGGTTGACCGCCGAGCCTCGGATGACCGCCAGCACCCGGTGGCCGTTGCGCCGCGCGTCCGACAGCCGCTCCAGCACCACCAGCCCGACGCCCTCGGAGAAGCCGGTGCCGTCGGCGGCCGCCGCGAATGCCTTGCACCGGCCGTCCGGTGACAGGGCGCGCTGACGGGAGAACTCGGTGAAGCCCCCCGGTGTCGCCATCACCGTCACCCCGCCGGCCAGGGCGAGGGTGCATTCGCCCTGCCGCAGCGCCTGCGCCGCCATGTGCGTCGCCACCAGCGATGACGAACACGCCGTGTCCACCGTGACCGCGGGCCCTTCCAGCCCGAAGGAGTACGACACCCGGCCCGACACCACACTGCCGAGGTTTCCGGTGGCGACATAGCCCGCCGCGTCGCTGGTCGTCTGCCCGATGAGCGACAGATAGTGGTACGAGTCCACTCCCGCGAACACCCCGGTGTCGCTCCCGCTCAGCGTGTCCCGGCCGAGACCGGCGCGCTCGAACGCCTCCCACGCCGTCTCCAGAAGCAGCCGCTGCTGCGGGTCCATCGCCGCGGCCTCGCGCGGGCTGATCCCGAAGAAGTCGGCGTCGAAATCGGCCACATCGCGGAGGAAGCCACCCTCCCGGGCGCTGCTCGTCCCGGCCCGCTCGGGATCCGGGTCGTAGAGGCCGTCCAGGTCCCAGCCGCGGTCCTCGGGAAAGGACGAGATGACGTCCGCCCCGTCGCTCACCACGCGCCACAGATCCTCCGGAGAGGCCACGTCACCGGGGAAGTGGCAGGCCATCCCGATGATGGCGATGGGCTCCCGGGCCCGCTCGTCGGCCTCGCGCAACTGCCGTTTGGCCAGGCGAAGATCGGCGGTGGCCCGCTTCAGGTAGCTGCGGAGCTTCTCGTCGTCCGTCATGTCACATCAACCCGATCGTCACGGCCGTCTGGATTCATCGGAAAGGCATCCATCGGAAAGGCATCCATCGGAAGGCGGGGATGGTCAGCGGAGACTGTCGTCGAAGGGGGCGTTCAGTTCGCCGTCGAGCACCTGGA
This sequence comes from Streptomyces botrytidirepellens, assembly GCF_003721215.1. Lineage (NCBI taxonomy): Bacteria > Bacillati > Actinomycetota > Actinomycetes > Kitasatosporales > Streptomycetaceae > Streptomyces > Streptomyces botrytidirepellens. The sequence continues at coordinate 4,748 of NZ_RIBZ01000133.1, read as the reverse complement.
ACAGCTCCTCGTCGGTGGCCGAGTCCAGGTCGTCCTCGGCGGACACCTCTTCACCATCGCCGTCCACCCTGCGCAGCAGCTCCCGCAGCCGCCCGGCGATCCGCGTCCGCTGCTCCGGGTCGTCGGCCACGGTGCCCAGGGCCGCGCCGATGGCGTCCAGATCGGCGAGCAGGGAGCCGGTCCGGGCGGCCCCGGCCGGGACCAGCAACTCGTCCAGCAGCCGGACGACCGCGGTGGGCGTGGGGTGGTCGAACACCAAAGTGGCGGGCAGCCGCAGCCCGGTGGCGGCGCCGAGCCGGTTCCGCAGCTCGACCGCGGTCAGGGAGTCGAAGCCGAGTTCCCGGAAGTTCTGCGCGGGGTGGATGGACTCCGCCGCGTCGTGGCCCAGCACGGTCGCGGTATGGCCGCGCACCAGCCTGAGGAGCGCCTGCTGCCGGTCCTCCTCGGAGAGCGCCGCGAGCGACTGCGCCGGGTCCGCGGCGGACACCCCGGCCGCTTTGGCGGCGGCCTGCGACGTGCCGCCGCGCACGAGGGTGCGGAAGAGGGCCGGTGGTTCGGTGTCCCGGGCCTGGCGGCGCAGGGTGGCCAGGTCCAGGCGGATGGGCGCCAGCGTGGGCAGACCACTGGCGAGGGCGATGTCGAGCAGCGCGAGCCCCTGCTCGGTCTCCAGTCCCACGATGCCCGCCCGCGCCAGCCGGGCCCGGTCGGCGTCGGTCATGTCGCCGGTCATCCCGGTGGCCTGCTCCCAATAGCCCCAGGCCAGGGAGGTCGCGGGCAGGCCCTGGGCGTGGCGGTGCTGGGCCAGGGTGTCCAGGAAGGCGTTGGCTGCCGCGTAGTTGCCCTGCCCCGCGGCGCCGAGCAGCCCGGCGGCGGCGGAGAACAGCACGAACGCCGAAAGCCCCAGGTCCCGGGTCAGCTCGTGCAGATTCCACGCCGCGTCCGCCTTCGCCCGCAGGACGTCATCGACCTGGGCGGGCGTCAGCGCCTCGACCGTGGCATCGCGCAGCAGCCCGGCGGCATGGACCACCGCGGTGAGCCGGTGGCGCTCGGGAACGGACTCCAGCAGCTTGGCGAGGGCCGCCCGGTCCGCGGTGTCACACGCGGCAAGGGTGACCTGTGCGCCCAGTTCGCCCAGCTCCGCCGCCAGTTCGGGAGCCCCTGGCGCGTCCGGCCCCCGGCGGCTGACCAGCAGCAGCCTCCGTATGCCGTGGCGGGCCACCAGGTGGCGGGCGGTGGCGGCCCCCAGGGTGCCGGTGCCACCGGTGATCAGGACGGTGCCCTCCGGATCGAGGGCCTGGGGAATCGCCAGGACGATCTTGCCGATGTGGCGCGCCTGGCTGAAGTGGCGGAACGCCTCGGGAGCCCGGCGGACGTCCCACACCGTGGTGGGCAGGGGATCCAGCGTTCCGTCCTCGAACAGCGCCGACAGCTCGGCCAGCATCTGCTGGATACGGTCCGGACCGGCACCGCCGACGAGGTCGAACGCACGGTAGACGACCCCGGCGTGCTCGGCGCCGACCTGGGCGGGGTCACGGATGTCGGTCCTGGCCATGTCGATGAAGCGACCGCCGGGCGCCAGCAGCCGCAGCGACGCGTCCACGAAGTCGCCCGCCAGCGCATTGAGCACCACGTCGACGGACCCGGCGGCCTCGCGGACCCGGTCCTCGAAGTCGAGCGCGCGGGAGGAGGCGATGTGGCGGTCGTCGAAGCCACGGGCCCGCAGCGCGTGCCACTTGCCGGGGCTCGCGGTGGCGTACACCTCGGCCCCCCAGTGCCGGGCCAGCTGCACGGCCGCCAGCCCGACCCCGCCCGTGGCCGCGTGCAGCAAGAGCTTCTCCCCGGAGCGCAGTCCCGCGAGGTCGGCCAGCCCGTAGTACGCGGTGAGGAAGGCCGACGGGATGGTCGCCGCCTGCGCGTACGACCAGCCGTCCGGCATCCGGGTGATGAGCCGACTGTCGGTGATGACGAGCGGCCCGGTGCCGTTGAACAGACCCATCACCCGGTCACCCACGGCGAACCGGTCGGCGTCCGGACCCACTTCGACCACCACGCCCGCGCCGTCGCCACCGAGCGGCCGGGGGTCCTCCACCATGCCCAGCGCCACCACGACGTCATGGAAGTTCACCCCGCCCGCGTGCAGCGCCACCCGCACCTCGCCGGGGCCCAGCGGGCGCGTGTTGTCCGGGCAGTCGACCAGGGCGAGATGATCCAGGCTGCCGTGCCCGGTGAGCCCCAGCCGCCACGCCGCAGGGCCATCGGGCGGGGTGAGCCGCCCGGCGGGCTCGTCATGGGCGAGCCGGGCCACGTACGCCTGCCCGGCGCGCAGCGCGATCTGCGGCTCGCCCGAGCCGACCGCGCCCGCCACCGCGCGCGGCGAAAGCTCATGCTCATCCAGGTCGAGCAGCAGCACCCGGCCGGGGCTCTCCGACTGCGCGCTGCGCACCAGACCCCAGGCGGCGGAGGCGGGCAGGTCGTGGATGTCGTCATGGCCGTGGGTGGCCACCGCGCGCCGCGTGACGACGGCCAGCCGGGAGCCGCTGAACTCGGGGGCGGCGAGGAATTCCTGGAGCAGCGCAAGCACTTCGGTGCCGATGCGATGCGTGTGCTCGACCGGGTCGGCGTCCGGGGGAGTGGTGACGGTGGCAAACACGATGTCGGGCGCCGGCGCGCCATCCGCCACGGCCGCCCGGACGGCGTCGAGCCCGGGATGACGAGCCGCGTCGGGCAGGGCGGCGACCAGCGGTTCCGCGTCGGCCCCGAGAACGGCCGTACGGAGCGCCGGGCCCCCTTCGGTCCCGCTCTCGGGCAGGGGCAATGTCATCCAGGCGAGCTGGAACAGCGCGTTGCGGCCCGCGGACCGGGCCCGGCCCAGTCGGGCGTCTTCCGGTACGGGCCGCAGGATCAGATCGTCCACGGTCACCACCGGTGCGCCCACCGGATCGCAGACCCGGAGAGCCAGCCGGTCCGCCGCGGTGGGGGTGATGCGTACCCGCAGGGCGTCGGCACCGGTGGCGTACAGCCGCAGACCGCTCCAGGCGAAGGGGAGCATGACTCGCTGCGCCTCCTCGGACTCGGGGGCGACGTCGAGGGCGCGGGTGTGGAGGGCGGCGTCGAGCAGCGCCGGGTGGATGCCGTACCCGGTGGCGGAGGCGCGTTCGCCCTGGGGCAGCGCCACTTCGGCGTACAGGTGGTCGTCCAGCCGCCATGCGGCGGTGAGCCCCTGGAACGACGGGCCGTAGGCGTAGCCGTGGTCGGCGAGCCGGGCGTAGAAGTCCCGTACGGGCAGCGGTGTGGCTCCCGGTGGCGGCCACGCACCGTCGAGCGCGAGGGGCGCGGCCGCGGGTGAGGGGGCGAGCGCACCGGTGGCGTGCCGTGTCCACGTGGTGTCACCGCTCTCGGCGGCGGGACGGGAATGGATGGTGAGGGAGCGCTCACCGCCGGGGCCGGGGGTGCCGACGACGACCTGCACATCGACCGCCTCGCCGTCCGGCACGACCAGGGGCGCGGCCAGGGTCAGCTCGGACACCTGGTCACAGCCGGTCCGGACGGCGGCGTGGAGGGCGAGTTCGGCGAAGGCGGTTCCGGGCAGCAGCACGGTGTCCAGCACCCGGTGGTCGTTCAGCCACGGGTGGGTCTGCGGGGACAGCCGCCCGGTCAGCAGATGCGTGCCGCCCTCGGCCACCTCCACGGCGGCACCGAGCAGCGGATGCCCGGCGGACATCAGCCCCAGTTCGGCGGGATCCCCACTCGCCCCGCCACGGCGGTCGAGCCAGTAGCGTTCGCGCTGGAAGGCGTACGTCGGCAGGTCGATGACGCGGGGCGCCGGATCGGTGGGGAACCGGCGGGACCAGTCCACCTCGACGCCCGCCGTGAAGGCCTGGGCGAGTGCGCGCATCAGCTGGGCGTGGCCACCGTGGTCGCGGCGCAGGGTGGGGACGGTGGCGGCCTGGACCCCTGCTTCCTCGAACGTTTCCTGCATGCCGACGGTGAGGACGGGATGGGTGCTGGCCTCGATGAACACGCGGTGGCCGTCGTCCAGCAGAGCCCGTAGGGCATCGGCGAACCGCACCCGCTCGCGCAGGTTCGTCACCCAGTACGCGGTGTCCAGACCGCTCGTATCGATCCGGCCGCCGGTGACGGTGGAGTAGAACGTCGCCTCCGCCTGGGCCGGTTCGATACCTGCCAGGAGGTCGGTCAGTTCGTCGGCGATCTCGTCGATCTGGGGGCCGTGTGAGGCGTAGTCGACGTCGATGAGGCGGGCCCGGCCGCCGGTGTCCTGGTATGCCGTGACCGCGTGAGTGACCTGGTCGGGTGGGCCGGACACGACGACGGATCCGGGCCCGTTGACGGCGGCCACGCCGACACCCTCGGCGTGCTCTCCCAGGCCGGTCAGAAAGTGTTCGGCCTGGTCCTGGCCCATGCCGAGGGATGCCATGGCGCCGCGGCCCGCGAGTTTGCGCAGCGCCTGGCTGCGGAGCGCCACGATCCGGGCGCCTTCGTCCAGTGACAGTGCACCGGCCACGACGGCTGCTGCGATCTCGCCTTGGCTGTGGCCGACGACGGCGGTCGGGGTGACGCCGTAGTCGTCCCATACGGCGGCCAGTGACACCATGACGGCCCACAGCACGGGTTGTACGACGTCGACACGGCCGAGGCCGGCGGCCTCGGGGTGGCCGCGCAGGACGTCGGTGAGGGACCAGTCCACGTACGGGGACAGGGCCTGTTCGCACTCGCCGACGCGGGCGGCG
>NZ_RIBZ01000010.1:0-1920 GCF_003721215.1 Streptomyces botrytidirepellens | reverse complement strand
GTGGCTTCGGTGGGGTGGGGCGCTGGCCAGGTCGCTTGGGTTTGGTTGCCTGCTTCGTCGTAGGCGTACGTCTCGGTCCAGCCAGTGGCGCGGACCGTTGTCACGCGGCCTGCCGCGTCCAGGTCGAAGGTGCTCGGGCCGCTCAGACGGTCGTTTACGGCGGTGACGTTGCCGTCTGCTCGGTAGGTGTAGGCGCGATGCTGAACCGAGTTGTCGGTCACCCTGGTCCACGACTTTGAGGTCAGGCGGCCCAGCGCGTCCCATGTTGCCTATACGAAGTGTGTGTCTCGCGGCCTGGCGCACGTATGCGCAGGGCTGCCGCCGAGAGACGTGAGTGGGAACTACAGTGCGGCGAATCCCTCGTACTTCACCGCGTCGATGAAGGTTGCCCAGGCCACGGGAGTGGAGGTGATGGCGCCACGGCTGCGATCTTTGCTATCGCCCACTGCCATCAAGCCGTCGTCCGTGGACTGTGTCTCGACACAAGTCGGACCTTCACCAGAGCTGCACGACGACTTGTGCCATCGGCTCTCCGGCAGACCGTGACGTATCACGCGCGTGCCTCTTCACTCATGCTCAAGGTCTCGCACGATCGACGAGATCGGCTCCATGGACTGCCGCGACGATAGCGCTGCCGTCCGCAGTCCGTCCAAGGCCCTCCAGTACTTTTCCACGGTCGCATCCTCCTCCAGATACAGAGCACCGTCGAGATGGTCGGTATCGCGATGTCATGGTTCAAGGGATCGGGGTGCGAGTACAGAGCGAACGCGCCGCCCATACTCGTGTACGCGCCCTGAGAGCTAGACCAGGGGTCTCCGCTAAGAAGATGCCAGGATCTTTCGCTTCTCTGCTTCGAAAACCTCACGCGCTTGAGGCTCGTGATCGAAATATGATTCCCAGAACCCTGGCTGGCTCCACGGCTCGGGGCGCAACGCGAACGATCCTGTATCGAACTGAACGTAGCGCCACGTGGGTGGCAAGATGGGGGAAATTACGGTGAACAGCCTGCTGTCGAAAAGAGCGGGCCCTTCTCCTTCAGTGTGCTCGACGCGGAATAGTGCGCTCTTGCCGTGAGGTGCGAAAAGCTCGAGAATGACGTATTCCCCGCCTTCTTTGAGTGCATCCGCGCCTTGCAGGAGCCTGGCATCTGCAGTTCGGGGTGACTCGAATCTGGCGCGCATTTTATTGCTTCCTTCTGTCCATGACGACTTTATAGTCGTAATTCAGCATTCTGCCCGTCTCGGGGTTGTAGTAGTAGTGGACTTGGAAATTCCCGTATGGGGACTGATGTGTCCTGGTTGTGTATTTGCCCCAGTCGCTGAGATTACTGCCATCTGACGTCATGTAATGACGGGCTCCGGGATTTTGGATATCGTCACCAGGAATGATGCGACGTGATTCCGCGATCGCCTGCGGGGTGAGCCATCCGTTCTCGTTGAAGAGGGATTCGGCGGATTTCCTTCGGAGGTGATCGGCTAGTTTTTGTCCTTCGGCGGATCCGGGTATTAAGTTTTCGTTTGCGTCTTTCCCTTGCTTGCCGAGTTCGTTCAGGCACTTTGGGGCCAGGCCAAGTGGGTCTGTCCAAGTGTGAGGATTGTGGATGTAGATCGCTGGGTTGTCGGCGGGAAGTAGCCCCAAGGGATCGGGGGAGAGGTAGCGGGCGGAGTCTGGGTCGTAGTAGCGGTGGAAATTGTAGTGGAGGCCGGTTTCGGGGTCGAAGTATTGGCCTGGGAAGCGGAGGGGTGTGTAGGCGGTGCTGTTGGCGGCCCAGGTGGTGGTGCCCCAGAGGGTGGAGCGGGTGTGCCAGGCGATGGTGCCTGATTCGTCGACGAGTTCAGTGGGGGTGCCGACGAGGTCGGTGATGATGGCGAAGAATCGGGCGTCGATTTCGCGTTGGGTGGTTGCTTCGGTGATGCGTTC
>NZ_RIBZ01000131.1:0-3390 GCF_003721215.1 Streptomyces botrytidirepellens | reverse complement strand
CGCCGCGCCGGACCGCCGCCGGTGAGCGCCCGCAGCGGGGCGGGCAGGGTGAGCGCGGGCTGCCCGGCCAGCGCCCGTACGTCCAGGTCGATGGCGACGAGATGCGGCGCGCCGTGCCGGACGGCGGCGTCCAGCAGCCCCAGCGCCCGCTCGCCGGACATCGCCCCGATGCCCGAACGCGCCATGCGGGCCCGGTCCGCCTCGTCCAGGTGCCCGGTCATGCCACTGGCGTCGGCCCACAGGCCCCACGCCACCGACACCCCCGGCAGGCCGAGGGCGCGACGGTGGGCGGCCAGGGCGTCGCAGAACGCGTTCGACGCGGCGTAGTTGGACTGCCCCGACGAACCCAGGGTGGCCGCCGTCGAGGAGAACACCACGAACAGGGCCAGCGGCAGATCCGCCGTCGCCGTGTGCAGATGCGCCGCGGCCGTGGCCTTCGGGCCCCAGACCCGGGCCAGCCGCTCCGGCGTCTGGGAGGTGAGAACGGCGTCGTCCAGCACCCCGGCGGCGTGGACGACACCGGTCAGCGGATGCGCCGGGTCGACCCCGGCGACCAGGTGCGCCACCTCCGCCGGATCGGTGACATCCGCGGCGCGGAACTGTACCTGTACACCCAACTCGCCCAGTTTCTCGATCAGTTCGGGGGCTCCGGGGGCGTCCGGACCGCTTCGGCTGACGAGCAGCAGATGCTTGACGCCCCAGGTGCGCACCAGGTGCTCGGCCACCAAGCGGCCCAGCGTGCCCGTCCCACCGGTGATCAGCACGGTGCCGTCCGGGTCGAGGACCGCACCGGCACCGAAGGTTTCGGCGGTGTCCGCCGCGGCCGCGCCACCGGCTCCGGCCCGCCCCAGCCGGGGCACCAGGACGCCTCCCGTACGCACCGCCAGCTGCGGCTCGTGCACATCCACCGCGCGGACGACCGCCTCCGCGACGATGCCGCCATCGGTACCGGGACCGAGGTCGAGCCCTGGATCGAGGTCGAGCAGAACGAACCGTTCGGGGTTCTCCGACTGGGCGCTGCGGATCAGCCCCCACGCCCCGGCCCCGACCGGATCCACGGTGCTCTCACCGGAGTCGGGCGTGGCCACCGCGCCGCGCGTGACCACCACCAGCCGGGCATCCGCCAGCGCGGCCCGGGCCAGCCACCCCTGCACCAGTCCCAGAAGCCCGTCCACCGCCCGCAGCCCCTCGTGGGCGTCCGCGACGTCCCCGGACGCATGGCAGGGTGTCAGGACGACCGAAGGAGCGGGCGCACCGGCCTCGATCGCCGCGACCAGCGCCTCCAGATCCGGGTAGCACACGACGCCCTCGTCCGCGCCGTCCTTCTCGGCGCCCTCCGCCACCGAGACCGCCAGGCCCAGCGGATCCTCGCCCAGCACCACCCATCCGCCGTCACCCATCACCGACCGCGCCGACGGCGCGGTGGCAGGCACCGGCAGCGGGGACCAGCCCAGCGTGAACAGCCCGTCCACCCCGCGCCCGGCCGCGGCCGCCCGCAACCCGTCCGCACCGGCCGGGCGAGTGACCAGCGAGTCCACCGTCAGCACCGGTGCACCCACCGCATCGGCCACCGTCATCCGTAAGCACTGCCGCGCCCCGTCGCGGGCCAGCCGTACCCGCACACGGGTCGCCTCGGAGGCCCACAAGGACACGCCGTTCCACGCGAACGGCAGCCGCACCCGGTCGTCGTCCTCCTGTCCCTCCGGCCGGTCCATGAGCAGCGACGGATGCAGCGCCGCGTCCAGCAGGGCCGGGTGGATCCCGAACCCGCTCCGGTCCCCGGCGGCATCGGGCAGGACCACCTCGGCGAGGACGTCCGCGCCGTGCCGCCAGGCGGCGGTCAGGCCCTGGAAGGCCGGTCCGTACCCGTAACCGGCCGCCCTCACCTGCTCGTAGAACCCGTCGATGTCCAGCGGCTCCGCGCCCACCGGAGGCCAGGCGCCGCCCAGCCCCTCCGCCTGCCCGGAGGCGTCGGCGGGCGGGGCCAGTACGCCCCTGGCGTGGCACACCCACTCCCCGTCCACGCCGAGACCCGCGGTGTCCTCGGGGCACGTATACACCGCCACGTCGCGGCGCCCCTCCTCCGCCGCGGCCCCCACCACCACCTGCACCCGCAACGCACCGGACGCGGGCAGCACCAGCGGCCGCTGGAGCGCCAGCTCCTCCACACCGCCGCAGCCCACCTCGTCGGCAGCCCGCAGCGCCCACTCCACCAGCACCGCACCCGGCGCCAGCACCGCACCCGCCACCACATGCTCACCGAGCCACGGGTGGGTCCGCGCCGACAGCCGACCGGTCAGCAGACGCGTAGTGCCGTCGGCCAACTCCACCGCCGCGCCCAACAGCGGATGGCCCGCGGACACCAGCCCGAGACCGGCCGGATCGCCACCGGGCCCGGATGCGCCGTCGATCCAGTAGCGCTCGCGCTGGAAGGCGTATGTCGGCAGGTCGATGACGCGGGGCGCCGGATCGGCCGGGAACCAGCGAGACCAGTCCACCTCGACCCCCGCCGTGAAGGCCCGGGCCACCGACCGCGCCAACTGCGCCGTCCCGCCGTGGTCGCGGCGCAGCGTGGGCACCGTGACGGCCCCGACGCCCGCTTCCTCGAACGTTTCCTGCATGCCGACGGTGAGGACGGGGTGGGTGCTGGTCTCGATGAACACGCGGTGGCCGTCGTCCAGCAGGGCGCGTACGGCATCGGCGAACCGCACCCGCTCGCGCAGGTTCGTCACCCAGTACGGGGTGTCCAACTCGGCGGTGTCCAACCGACCACCGGTGACGGTGGAGTAGAACGCCACCCCGGAGCGCGCCGGTTTGACCCCGGCGAGGAGGTCGGTCAGTTCGTCGGCGATCTCGTCGATCTGGGGGCCGTGTGAGGCGTAGTCGACGTCGATGAGGCGGGCCCGGCCGCCGGTGTCCTGGTATGCCGTGACCGCGTGAGTGACCTGGTCGGGTGGGCCGGACACGACGACGGATCCGGGCCCGTTGACGGCGGCCACGCCCACGCCCTCGGCGCGCTCGCCCAGGCCGGACAGGAAGTCCTCTGCCTGGTCCTGGCCCATGCCGAGGGAGGCCATGGCGCCGCCGCCCGCGAGTTTGCGCAGCGCCTGGCTGCGGAGCGCCACGATCCGGGCGCCTTCGTCCAGTGACAGTGCACCGGCCACTACGGCTGCTGCGATCTCGCCTTGGCTGTGGCCGACGACGGCGGCCGGGGTGACGCCGTAGTCGTCCCATACGGCGGCCAGTGACACCATGACGGCCCACAGCACGGGCTGTACGACATCGACGCGGGCGAGGTCGGCGGCGCCGGGGTGGCCGCGCAGGACGTCGGTGAGGGACCAGTCCACGTACGGGGACAGGGCCTGTTCGCACTCGCCGACGCGGGCGGCG
>NZ_RIBZ01000134.1:0-22153 GCF_003721215.1 Streptomyces botrytidirepellens | reverse complement strand
GGGCGCAGCAGGACGGCGACGGCGACCCGCTCGGGCAGCGGCCAGCCGATCCGGGCCGCCCGCTCGGCGAGGGCGTCGGCGTCGGCGTCGGCGTCGGCGTCGGCGGGGCTCTTGCGGGGGCGTTCGGTGAGGAGCAGGTCGAGCAGCCGCCGCTGGAGCCGCAGCCGCTCCCCCGCCTGGCGCGCGGCGGCCTCGGCGTATCCGCGCATGGACTCGGCGACCAGCCCGTCCAGGTACTCGAAGCCGGACTCGGCGAGTTCGTACATGGCGGGCGCGGGGATCTCGACCTGCTGGCCGATCTCGGCGAGGCGGCGCCAGGCGAGCCGTACGCCGAGCCGGTACATGGCCTGGAGCGAGTCGAGGCTGCGGCCGTGCTGCACCTGGCCGCGGCCGAACTCCTGGAAGACCTCGGGGTGTTCACGGGGGCCGCCGGAGCCGTCGGACACGTACTGGACGAAGTGTTCGAGGGCGCGCCGGATGCCCACCAGCGCCACCGGCTCGCCACTTTCGTCGGGGACGATGACCAGGTTGGGGTATTCGCGGCGGATCTCGCGGAAGATGTCCTCGGCGAGGACCGGCACCTCGTCCAGGGCGAGCCGGGCGAAGTGGCGCACCCGCGACCGGGGCACCTCCCGCCAGGCCGAACGTAACGGCGACGCCATCTCCGGAGCCCTTATCGCTTCCCCGCCGGGGTCGCGGTGGGGCCGGGATCGGCATCGGAGGAGGTGTCCGAGGACGTCGGGAAGGTGACGAGGGGGACGTTCGGCTGGTCCGGTGTGACGCCCAGCAGGGCGACGATGCCGAGCGCCGCGGCGACCGCGAGGGCGGCGGAGAGGACGCAGGTCACGGCGGCGGCAAGCAGTCTGGGCATGGCGCGGTGAGCCCCTTCCGTATGGCGTGCGCACCGGCCCGGCCCGGCAACTCCCCAGCATGGAAGGAGGATTGACACTCCGTCAACCCTGCCCTTACGGTCCCGGGCCTAAGACTCGCCGGTAATATCCGGCCGCATCGAGACGGAGTGCCTGCCATGCGCCGCTCGGTATCACCCCCTTCATCCGCTTTCTGGCCGCTGTCGCTGGTCCCGCTCGGGCTCGGCGCCTTCCTCCTCGTCCTCGCGCCCCTGCTGGCCTGGTACGTCGAACCGCGGGCGAAACGCACACCGATCGACACCGACGTGACCACGGTGTTCACCGGCCCGGGCAGCTACTTCGACACAGGCGACGTCAAGGAGGTGCGGGACCAGCGGCTGACCATCACCCGCCGGGTGCTCGGCGACGTCCACGACAGCGACCGCACCGGGCGCGCCGTCTGGGACGTGTCCACGACGGTCGACACCCCGCGCACCCTGCGGTTGCGGGATCCGCGCCGGGCCTTCCAGTGGAAGACCGAGCGCTGGGTCACCGACCGCCGCACCAACGAGCCGGTGCACTGCTGCGGCGAGTCCCCGGGGCCGTTCCAGGGGGACGCCTACCTGAAGTTCCCGTTCGATGTGAAGAAGCAGACGTACCGCTGGTGGGACAGCACGCTGGGCGACACCGTCCCGCTCCGCTTCGCCGGGACCGCGAAGATCCAGGGGTACGAGGGCTACCGCTTCACCGGCACCGTGCGGCCCACCCGCACCGGCACCCGCCAGGTGCCCGGGCGGCTGGTCGGGCGGGGCAAGCAGGGCCAGGTGCAGGCCGAGGAGTGGTACGCCAACACCGGCATCGAGCTGGTGGCCGACCGCCGCACCGGCCGGATCATCTACGCGGGAATCTCGCCCAAGGTCACCCTGCGCGCCCCCGGTGGCCACCGGGACCGGGTGACGCTGCTGCGCGGCGAGGGGCTGGCGTTCACCGAGGCCACCCAGCGCGGCCAGGTGAAGCTGGCCAGGGACGACAACCGCAGGCTGAAGCTGGTCGGCGAGACGGCACCGCTGGCCGCGGGGATCGCCGGGGCGGTACTGACGGTGGCGGGAGCGGTGCTGGTGGTGCGGGGGAGGCGGCGTGTGGAGTGATACTGCGCGATGTGATGAAGCGTCAGCGGCCGGGGGCGGGCAATTTGTCACGCCGGTGAGTAGCCGGGGCGAACGAGGAAGCGAAAACTGACCACCCCACGAGCATCACCCCATCGCACACCCCCGGTTCGGCACGTCTCCCCCCTCGCAGTCTTCCTACGAAGCCGCAGTCTTCCCACGAAGTCTCCGCACCCTGAGACGAGTTGGAGCACCCCGCCATGCCCCAGCACGTACGAACGTCCCCCACGGCCCCGAACACCACCGCCGTGCCCGAAACCACGACACCGGACCCGCGCCGGATCGTCTTCCTCGCCCGCCGCGACCTCGGCAATCCGGCGGCCGGCGGCTCCGAGCTGCTGGTGGACCGGATCGCCGAGGGGCTGACCGCCCACGGCCACCAGGTCACCCTGGTGTGCGGCGGTCCCGCCGACGCCCGCGGCTACCAGGTGGTGTCCGCGGGCGGCCACGGGCGCACCCTCGGCGAGCTGGGCCACTTCCTGCGCACCCCGCACACCCTGGCCCACCGGGTCGGCCCCTGCGATCTGCTGGTCGAGGTGTGCAACGGGCTGCCCTATCTGGCCCCGCTCTGGCATCGCGGCCCCACCCTGTGCCTGGTCAACCACGTCCACACCGACCTGTGGAAACTGCGCTTCCGGGGCCCGGCCGCCCGGCTCGGCAGGCGCCTCGAACACTGGGCGCTCGCCGGCACCCACCGCGGCAACCTCATGGTGGCCGTCTCCGACTCCACCGCCGCCGCGCTGCGTTCCCTCGGCGTCGACCGGACCCGGATCCGGGTGGTGCACAACGGGGTCGAGGAACCGGGGCCCCTGGTGCCCGCCTCCCGTGAGCCGCTGTTCCTCGCGATGGGACGGCTGGTCGAGTACAAGCGCGTCGACCTGCTGCTGCGGCTGTGGGAGCGGGTGCGGCCGGTCACCGGCGGACGGCTCGTCATCGTCGGCGACGGCCCCGAACGGGCCCGGCTGGAGGCGATGGCCGGACCCGGTGTCACCTTCACCGGCCATGTCACCGAGGAGGAGAAGCACCGGCTGCTGTGCCAGGCGTGGCTACTGCTGCACCCCTCCCTGATCGAAGGGTGGGGCCTGGTGGTGATGGAGGCGGCCACCCGCGGCACGCCCACGCTCGGCTTCGACATCCCCGGGCTGCGCGACTCCGTCGACGACGGGGTGACGGGCGTGCTGGCGCGGGGCGAGAGCTCGTTCGCCGCCGCCTGGTGCGCGCTCGCGCTCGGCCCGGAGCGGCGCGAGGCGCTGGGCCGGGCGGCGCGGCTGCGCGCGGAGCGGTTCCGGTGGAGCGCGACGGTACGGGGCTTCCGGGCCGTGGCCGCCGAGGCGTACCTGTCGGCACCACCGGGGCCGCCGCTCCCGCCCGTCCCCGTGGCTCCCCTGTCACCGTCCCTCAGACCCTGGGGGTGAGCGGCCGTGCGGGACCCCTCGATCCGTCGCTCCGTGGCCCTCTTCCGCGCCTTCCTGCGCGAACAGACCGACCCCGAACACTGCTACCGGCTCCTCGCCCGGGACGCCGCGCAGCAAGTGGCGCGGTACGCCGGGCCGCTGCGCGGGCGGGTGGTGGTCGACGTGGGCGGCGGCAGCGGCCACGTCACCGAGGAGTTCCGCCGCCACGGCGCCCAGGCCCACCTCTTCGAGCCGGACACCGGTGAGCTGCACTCCCGGGGACGCCCGCCCGCCGGGGCCGTCCTCGCCGACGGGTATCTGCTGCCGCTCGCGGACGGCGTGGCGGACATCGCGTTCTCCTCCAACGTGCTGGAGCACGTGGCGGATCCGTACACCTTCCTCAGCGAGCTGGTGCGGGTCACCCGCCCCGGCGGGCTGATCTACGTCTCGTACACCAACTGGCTCTCCCCCTGGGGCGGCCACGAGTGGGCGCCCTGGCATTATCTGGGCGCCGAGCGGGCCCGCGCCCGCTACCGGCGCCGCACCGGCCGGGCCGCCAAGCACACGCTCGGCGAAAACCTCTTCCCCCTCCACATCGGCCCCGTCCTGCGCCACGTCCGCAGCCGCGCGGACGTGACCGTGGTCTCGGCGCGTTCCCGCTACTGGCCGTTCCTCACCGAGGCGGTCACGCGGGTGCCGGGGCTGCGGGAGGTCGCGACGTGGAACCTCCTCCTGATCCTTAGGCGGTCGCCATGACCCAGGTCGTCCCGTCCCCGCCCCAGGTGCGCACCCCGGCCGCCCCGCCGCCGCCCGCCCCCGGTGAACGGCCGCGCGGGCGGCGCTGGCTGTTCGGGTTCTGGGCCGCCGTCCTGGTGGCGTTCCTCGCGCCCTCGCCCGGCAAGATGAGCTTCGACACCAAACTGCCGGTGGTCCTCGACCCGTTCGGCTTCCTCGCCGACCTCGGCTCGCTGTGGCACGACCGGGCGGGGTTCGGCGGGATCGCGGACCAGTACGTCGGCTACGCGTTCCCGATGCTTCCGTACTACGCCCTCACCCACCTCCTCCACATCCCGGTGTGGTTCGCCGAGCGGCTGTGGATGTCCCTCATCGTCACGGTGGCGTTCTGGGGTGCGCTGCGGCTGGCGGAGCGGCTGGGCGTCGGGGTGCCCGCGACCCGGCTGCTGGGCGCGGCCGGGTACGCGCTGTGGCCGGTGTTCACCATCGTCGTCGGCTCCACCTCCGCGGCCGCGCTCCCCGGCGCGCTGCTGCCGTGGGTCGTGCTGCCGCTCACCAACCCGGCGAGCCTCCCCCGTATCGCCGCCGCCCGCTCCGCGCTGCTCGTGCCCTGCATGGGCGGCGTCAACGCCGCCTCCACGCTCGCCTCGCTGCTGCCGGTCGCGCTGTACCTGCTCAGCCGCCCCGCCGGGCGGCTCCGGTGGGCGCTGCTGGGGTGGTGGATCCCGGGGGTGGTGCTGGCCACGCTGTGGTGGGTCGTACCGCTGCTGCTGCTCGGGGTGTACGGCGAGAACTTCCTGCCGTACATCGAGCAGGCCGACACCACCACCGCCACCATGGCCGCCACCGAGACGCTGCGCGGCGCGGGCAACTGGGTGGCGTACCTGCACTTCGGCGAGGCGTGGCTGCCCGGCGGCTGGACCGTGGCCGCGTCCGTCGTCGCCGTCCTCGGCTCGGGGCTGGCCGCCGCGCTGGGGCTGGCCGGGCTGGCGCGGCGCGATCTGCCCGAGCGGCGGTGGCTGCTGCTCGTCGTGCTGTCCGTCGCGCTGATCACCCTCGCCGGGTACGGCGGCACGCTCGGCGGGCCGTTCCACGAGATGGTGCAGGGGTGGCTGGACGGGTGGCTGCGGCCGTTCCGCAACATCTACAAGTTCCAGACCGGGCTCGCCCTGGCCCTCGCCCTCGGACTCATGCACGTGCTCACCGTCGGGCGCCGGTTCCCCGGCCGCCGTTTCCTCCCCGGGGTGCTGGCCCTGCTGCTCCTCCCCGCGCTCGCCTGGCCGTACCTCAACGGGACGGTGCTCCAGCCGGGCCGCTTCTCCGCGCTGCCCGCCTACTGGGAGAAGACCGCCGACTGGCTCGACGACCACGCCGCGCAGAGCCGCGCCCTCGTCGTTCCCGCCACCGCGCACGGTCTCTACACCTGGGGCAGCCCCATCGACCAGCCGCTCGACGTCCTCGCGGAGTCCCGCTGGGCGCAGCGCGACTTCGTGCCCTTCGGCACCGCCGGATCGCGGCGCGCGATGGACGCCGTCGAGCAGGCGCTGCTCAGCGGCGGCGAGGTGCCGGGGCTGCGGGACTTCCTCGCCCGGGCCGGGCTGCACGAGGTCGTCGTACGCAACGACCTCGACCCGGACCAGATCGGCTACGTCCCGCCGCAGACCGTCGCCCGCACCCTGGAGGCCTCCGGCTACCGCAAGGCCGCCGGGTTCGGTCCGCTCATGACGGGTGGCCGCATCGCGGCGAACACCCCCGTGCAGGTGCAGGGGCTGTTTCCGCGGCGCCAGGCCGTCGAGATCTACCGGCCCGAGGGCGCGGCGCGGCCGGGGGCGGTGGCGGCGAAGCCGGTGTCCGCCACGGCCACCGTCAGCGGCGGCCCCGAATCCCTGCTCCAGCTCTCCGCCGACCCCTCGATGACCGACCGGCCCACCGTCCTCACCGGCGACCGCCACCCCGGCACCGGGACCCCCGCGTTGCAGGCGACCGGCGACGGCATGCGGCGCGCGGACACCCGCTTCGGGCTCGTCAACTCCAACACCTCGTACACGTACACCGCCGACGAACGGAACCCGTCCGGCAGCCTGACGGACCCGGGCGACACGCCGCGCCAGATCCTGCCGAAGAGCGGCACCGGGCACCAGACGACCGCCACGCTGCGCGGGGCGCTCTCGGTGACCGCCTCCAGCAGCGGCAACTGGCTGTTCCACCTGCCGCAGTACGACCCCGTCGGCGCCTTCGACGGCAACCCGGACACGGCGTGGGCCGAGGGCAGCGCGGGCAAACCGGTGGGGCAGTGGCTGCGCATCGAGTTCGCGCAGACCCTGCGCCTGCCGGACTCCATCCAGCTCACCCCGTTGCCCGGCGACGGCATGCGCGCCGCGCCCACCTCCGTACGCGTCGAGACCGACAACGGGTCGGCGGACAGCCCGCTCCAGCCGCACGGCACCGCACAGTCCGTCAAGGTCCCGTCCGGCCCGGCGAAGTGGCTGAAGATCACCATCACCGGGACCCAGACGCCCAAGCCGGGCCTCTCGGGGGCCGGGTTCTCCGAGGTGTCCGTGCCGGGCGTACAGGTCACCCGGCTGCTGTCGCTCCCGGCCGACGCAGAGCGGAGCGACGCCGCGGCCGAGGTCGTCTCGCTGCACCGGTCCGCCGACCCCGGCGGCCTCTCCCCCGCCTCGGCGGAGGTCGGGCTGCACCGCCAGTTCCGCACCGGGAACGGCGGTACGTACGCCATCGCGGGCCAGGCCCTCGCCGTCCCCGGCGGCGCGCTCGACACCCTGCTCGCCCAGGTGGCGCCCGGCCAGCGGCCCCGCGTCGAGATCACCGCCGACTCCACCAGCCGGACCGGCACCGCGCTCGGCGCCCGCAACCTCATCGACGGCGACATCACCACGGCGTGGATCGCGGGCGACTCGCCCGTCCTGCACCTGCGCTGGCCGGGCAAGAAACGCATCAGCGAAATCGTGCTCGCCGCGGCGGGCGGCCTCTCCACCCGCCCCGAGGAAGTGCTCATCAACTCCCCCGACGGCGCCGCCACCGCCGGAGTCGACGCCAACGGCTGGGCCCGCTTCCCCGCCATCACCACCGACCGGCTCGACATCACCATCAGCAAGACCGCGCCCCTGACCCTCCACAACCCGGTCGCCGGGCAGGAGTTGCAGCTCCCGGTGGGTCTGAGCGAGCTGTACCTCCCCGAGCTGGGCAACACGCTGCGCACCACCCCGCCCTCGCCGCAGGCCCGCTTCTCCCTGCCCTGCGGCCAGGGCCCGGCGCTGTCCGTGGACGGCACCCTGCACGCCACGAAGGCGTCGGGGCGGATCCGGGATCTGACGGAACGCCGTCCGGTGGAGGTCGAGCTGTGCGGTGACGAGGCCAAGGGCAGCAAGCTACGGCTGGACACCGGCCGCCACACGGTGGAGGCGGGCGACGCGGGGCCGCTGGCGCTGACCGATGTGACCCTGACCCGCGGCAAGCCCGCCGCCCCTGCGTCGGAGACCCGTACCGTCCGGGCGAAGGACTGGTCGGGCGACCGCAGAACGGTCGAGGTCGCCGCGGGCCAGGCCGTCTACCTCCAGACGTACGAGAACCACAACGACGGCTGGAAGGCCACGCTGAACGGCCGCGACCTCACTGCGCTGCGCATCGACGGCTGGCAGCAGGGCTTCCTCGTCCCGGCGGGCCAGGGCGGCACGGTCACGCTCACGTACGAACCCGCGACGACGTACCTCGCGGGCCTCATCGGCGGCGCGGCCGCGGTGCTGGTGTTGGCGGCCCTGGCGTTCGCCCGCCGCCGCGAGCTGGAGCCCGAGGCCGCGCCTGCGCCGGTCCCGGCGCCTGGCTGGATACTCGGCACCGCAGCCCTGACGGCAGTCATGATCGCCGTAGCGGGCTGGCCGGCCCTGGCCGTCCCCGCCCTGGCCCTCCTCGCCTGGTACCGCCCCGCCTGGCTCGCCCCGACGGCCCTGACGGCGATGGCCGCCGCGACGGTCGTGGCCGCCACGGGTGCGGGTGAACCGGCGGCGGCGAACGAGGGCGCGTTCAGCGGAGCAGCCCAGGCCCTGGCCCTGCTGGCCCTGACGGCAGCGGTGGTGACGACCCCGCCCCGCGCGGACGGCCCCGTAGCCACCACCCCGAGCGGCGGCGAGCCACCCCGCCACGCGACCGACGACGAGGCGCCCACCCTCATCACCCCGCCCCTCGAACACGCGCCACCCGCGAGCGATGCCGCAACCGGTGACGGGACGACGCCACCTCCGGCAGCGCGCCCGGAAGGCGGGGGCCGATGACCGCGCTGTACGGGGGCACCGGCGGCGGTTCCGCCTCGCCCGCGCAGGGCTCCCCGCGGCGGATCCCGTTCCCCACCGTCGACGAGATCTCCCGGCACTGTCTCCAGGACGACGAGCCCGAAACCGTGCACATCGAGGTGCACCTGCCGGGGCGGCCCGAGCCCGGGCGGTTGCGGGAGGCGTTCCGCGAGGCCCTGCGGCGGCATCCGCGGATTCTGGTGCGGGAGGCGCCCGGGCGGTGGTGGCGGCGGCGGTACGAGTGGGAGGTGACAGACGGGCCTGACGTCGAGCCGGTGAGCTTCCCGCCGTGCGCGGCCGACGCCCTCGCCCGGGCGCGGGAGCGGGCGCTCGCGGTGTGCCCGCCGTTGACGGCGTCGCCTCCGGTGCGGCTGGAGGTGGTGACCGAGCCGGACCGTACCGGCTGTGTGCTGGTCCTCACCGTCAACCACACCGCGCTCGACGGGCCGTCCTGTCTGCGGGTGCTGGCCACCGCCGCCGCCGTGTACGGCGGCGGTGACACCCCGGGCGCCCCGAACACCTCATCCCCGCCGCCTCCGACCGTGCCCGACCGGTCCGGCACGCGCGGGCTCGCCCGGCCCGTACGGATCGCCAAGGACACCCACGCCCCCCGCACCGGCAACGCCATGCTGCTCTCCGAGTTGCCCGTACCGCCGCGAACGCCCGGCGGTCCCACCGTCAACGACCAACTCCTCGTCGCCACCTGCCTGATGGCCGCCCGCTGGAACGAGGTGCACGGCCGCGCGCCCGCCCCCGTACGGATCACCATGCCCGTGGACGACCGGCCGCGCGGCGCGTCGGGGATGGCCATCGGCAACGGCACCCGGCTCGTGGAGGTCGGGTTCGGGCCCGAGGAGCGGGCGGACGTAAGCCTGCTTACGCGGGAGACGCCCGATCCGGCGGCGGTGGCGCGGCTGTTGCGCCGCACCGCGGCCCGCACCCGGGCGCTGAAGGCCGCGCCGGGGGCGCAGTTGGGGGTGGCGGGGACACTGCTCACGGTGCCCGCCGTACCCGTCGGGCTGCGGGCGGCGGTGACGCGGGGGCTGCGGCGGGCGGCCGGGCCGTGGACCTCCACGACCCTGCTGAGCAACATCGGCCGCATCCCGTACGCGCTGGACTTCGGCGAGGCGGGCGGGGCCACCGCCGTATGGTTCTCGGCCCCGGCCCGTATGCCCCGCGGGCTGACGGTGACGACGGCCTCGACCGGTGGGCGGCTGCATGTGACGCTGCGCTGGTCGCGGGCGCTGCTGGACGACGCTGCGGGGGCGGGGCTCGCGGGCCTCTTCCAGCGCGCGCTGGCCGCCACCGCGCGAGCACACCCGGGAAACACGGCATGAGCCCGGCGCTCCGGGACTTCTACGAGAACCCGGCCGTCCCCGTGGCGTCCGGCCCGGACCGCAGCCGCCGCCAGGCGCGCATGCTGGCACACGCGCTCAACACCGAGGGGAACACAGTCGCCACCATCCTCGACATCGGCTGCGGCGACGGCACCGCCGCCGCCACCGCCCTCCCCTTCCTCCGCGGCCACCGCCTCATCGGCGTCGACTGGTCGCAGGACGCGCTGCGCCGCGCGGCGCGACGGCTGCCCGTCGTACGGGGCGAACTCACCGACGGCGGGCTGCCGTTCGCCGACGGGAGCGCCGACGCGTGCGTGTTCAGCGAAGTGGTCGAGCACCTGGTCGACCCGGACGCGGCGCTGGACGAGATACGCCGCGTCCTGCGCCCCGGCGGCCATCTGCTGCTGTCCACGCCCAACCTGGCGGCCTGGTACAACCGCGGGCTGCTGCTGGCCGGGGTGCAGCCGGTGTTCTCGGAGGTCAGCCTGCGGGGCATCCACGGCCGCCCCGGCCGCGAGGTCGTCGGCCATCTGCGGCTGTACACGGCGCGGGCGCTGCGCGGCTTCCTCACCGCGTCCGGTTTCGAGGTGGTACGCCTCGCGGGGGCGCCGTTCCACGGCGTACCGCGGGTCCTGCGGCCGCTGGACCGGGCCGTGTGCCGGGTGCCGTCGCTGGCGTCGATCCTGCTGGTGCACGCGCGGCGGAGGGAGGGCGCATGGGGTGGGGTGTGATGGCGGCGCTGCTCGCGAACGTGGCGTACAGCACCGGTTTCGTCCTGGAGAAACGTGCCCTTTCCGCTCTGCCGCCGCTGAGCACGACCCGCCCCGCACGGCTGCTGCGGCTGCTGCTGGGGAGCCCGCTGTGGCTGGCCGGTTCGGCGGCGCTCGCGGCGGGGTTCGCGGCGCAGCTGGTGGTGTACCGCACGTTGCCGATCGCGGCCGCGCAGGGCCTGTTCGTGTCCGGTCTGGTGCTGCTCCTGCTGCTCTCCTCCCGGGTGCTGGGCGAGCGGACCACCGGCCGCGAACGGGCCGGGATCGGGCTGATCCTGTGCGCCCTGGTGATGGTGGTGGCATCGCTACGGGGTGATGGCGACGTCAGCCGGACCGCCGCCACCGGGACACTGCTCGCCCTCTGCGTCCCGTCCCTGGTGGCGGGGGTGTGGCTGTACGGCGCCGCCGAGTGGCGCGCCCACCGCCCCGGGAGGCGGCCGCCGACCGGTGTGGAGTACGGGGTGGCGGTCGGGCTGCTGTACGGGGTCAGCTCGCTCGCCATCAAGGGCGTGTCCGGGCTGCTGACGACGGACGGGCTCGGCTCCCTGGCGCTCACGCTGCTGCGCGGCCCGTATCCGTATCTGCTGCTGTTCACCGGCGCTGCGGGCCTGGTGCTGTCGCAGGCCGCGCTCCAGCGCTGCCGCGCGTCGCTCATCGTGCCGGTGTGCACGACGGTGACCTGCGTGTTCACGGTGGTGTGCGGAACGGTCGCGTTCGGCGAGCCACTGCCGCACGAGCCGTGGCGGCTCGCGCTGCGGCTCGGCGGGACGGCGCTGGCGGTGTGCGTCCTGCTGACCCTCCCCCGCCACGACGCGGCACTCGAGCTGGAAGGAAGTGAGCGCTGAGATGACCCCCGACGACCCGATCCTGAAGATCTTGGCCTGCCCGCTCGACAAGGGCCCGCTGACCCTGCTGCTGCCCGAGGACGTCCTGTACAACCCGCGGCTGCGCCGCCGCTACCCGATCGTGGACGGCGTACCGCAGCTGCTGCCGTCGTCCGGGGAACGGGTACCGGACGAGGAACACGAACGGCTGACGAAGCGGCCCACTCCTTGACACTCCTTGACGCTGCTCGTACGCCACGATGGATCCATGGACTCCGCACCCGACGCGTTCCCCGCCCCCTTCCCCTTCGTCCTCGTCCTGCTGCGCCGCATGGCCGACCACCAGCCCGGCATGGTCGAGGACGCGCTGCGCGAGCTGGGCCACGGGCGTGCCGTGATGCGCGAGGCCAACCGCCGCTGGCAGGCGATGCAGCGCTCGCCGCGGCGGCGCCCCGCCGTCGCCCGCTACCGCTCGGTGCTGGGCCCGCCCGAGACCACCGCGCGGCGCCGGATCGGCGATCTGACGTGCGACGCGCTGAGCTGGCCGGTTCCGCTGTGGCCGGACCTGCGGTTCGAGGTGCTGACCGCGCCGGGCGGCGCGGTGTGGAACGAGTGGCTGGTCCGCGCCCCCGGCGCACCCGCGCCCGCCCTGCACACGGCCGCCGACCTCTCCCCCTGGTCCTGCACGGTGGACGACGTGGCGCGCGCCTTCCCGCCCGCGCGGCCGATGGAGGGCTCGGCGCCGACCCGCTCCCGGCTGGCCTTCGACGCCCCTGCCGACACAGAAAGCGGTGAACTCCGCCACTACGTGGCGGAGTTCACCTGGGGACTGCTCCAGCGGGTGGAGGACGTCAGGCCAGCTTCGCCGTCAGCGTGATCTCCGTACCGGTGAGCGCCTGGCTCACCGGGCAGTTCTTCTTCGCGTCCTCGGCGGCCGCCGTGAACCCGGCCTCGTCCAGCCCCTCGACCGTGCCCTCCACCGTCAGGTGGATCCCGGTGATGCCGGTGCCCGGCTGGAAGGTGACCTCGGCCTGGGTGGTGAGCTGGGTGGGCGGGTTACCGGCCTGGGTCAGGCCGTGCGACAGCGCCATGGAGAAGCAGCTGGAGTGGGCGGCGGCGATCAGCTCCTCGGGGCTGGTCTTCCCGTTCGCCTGCTCGGCCCGCGACGGCCAGGAAACGGGCTGCTCTCCGATCCCGGACGAGTCGAAGGTGACCGTCCCCTTGCCCTCGGCCAGATTGCCCTGCCAGACGGTGTGCGCGGTACGCGTCGTAGCCATGCTCGCTGTTCCCTGCTTCCTCTGCTCGGTGGCGTACGGAACTCGTACGGAACTCTTACGGGACTCGTACGGAACTTACGGGACCTACGGCTCCGAGCCTACGTTCCACGCCACGACGACCGGACGCCCGTGCTCGGTTCCCAGTCGACTGACGGTCGCGGTCTCCAGCCGGAACAGCGCCCCCGCGGACGGCGGCAGCCCGAGGCGGCGGGCGGTCAGCACCCGCAGCACATGCCCGTGGGCCACGAGTACGACGTCCCCGCCGTCCTGGTGCAGCTCCGGCTCGATCCTGGCCAGCACCCGGTCGACCCGCGCCCCGACCTGCCCGGGCGACTCCCCGGGGTGGTCGGCGTCGCCCGGGGCCACCCCGTCGGTCCACAGCTCCCAGCCCGGGCGGGTCTCGTGGATCTCGGCGGTGGTGACCCCCTCGTACCCCCCGTAGTCCCATTCGTGCAGCTCAGGCTCGGTGCGTACGTCGTCGAGCCCGGCGAGGCGGGCCGTCTCCACGGCCCGCCCGAGCGGGCTCACCAACGTCAACCCGATCTTGCGCCCCGCCAGCAGCGGACGCAGCGCCCGCGCCTGCTCCTCCCCGCGTGCCGTCAGCGGCAGGTCGGTCCAGCTGGTGTGCTTCCCGGTCCGGCTCCACTCGGTTTCGCCGTGCCGGATCAGCACCAGGTCAGCCATCACTCGCGGGCGTGGCGACGGAGGCCCGGACCGCGTCCATGTCGAGATCCCGGGCCTGCCCGATGACCTCCTCCAGCCCCTGCTCGGGCAGCGCGCCGGGCTGGGCGAAGACGGCGATGTTGTCGCGCACGATCATCAGCGTGGGGATCGACTGGATGTCGAACGCCGCAGCCAGCTCGGGCTGCGCCTCGGTGTCGACCTTCGCGAAGATCAGGTCCTGATGGCGCTCCGCGGCCTTCTCGTAAACCGGCGCGAACATCCGGCAGGGGCCGCACCAGGAGGCCCAGAAGTCGATCAGGACGAAGTCGCTGTCGGAGACGATCTCGTCGAAGTTGTCCTTGGTGAGTTCCACAGTGCTCGTACCCATGCGTCCGTAACCCCGGGCCCGGTCCCCGATATTCCTGCCGGGGCCCCTTCCGCAGGTCAGCGGTGGTCGGGTGGGGTCCAGGGCTTTCGTCGCCGAGCGCGGCCCGGTGGCGGACGGCGGCACGGCCAGTGGGGTCCCGGGCTTTCGTTGCCGGGTGCAGCCCGGTGGCGGACGGCGGCCACGGCCGGTGGGGCCCCGGGCTCTCGTCGCCGGGCGCGGCCCGGCGGGCGGACAGCGGCCACGGCCGGCGGGGCCCCGGGGTTTCATCGCCGGGTGCGGCCCGGTGGCCGGTTGTGCCCACCCGTTCCGCCCCGCGGAACGATTGCCCACAACCAGGCCCGTCCGGGCCGCGCGCGCAGAAGCGGTTGCGGGCGCAGGTGCGGCGCAGCCAGAGGGTGTCCACCCGGGCGCCGAACCCGCACCTCCCCCCCTCCGGCCCCCGCACCATCCAGCCAGCCCCCGGCGCTTGAGCCGCGCCCTCCAAGCCCCGCAGCGCTTGAGCCGCCCCATCCCCTCCGGGCACCGCGCACCGTCCAGTCCCC
Source organism: Streptomyces botrytidirepellens (assembly GCF_003721215.1). Classification (NCBI taxonomy): domain Bacteria; kingdom Bacillati; phylum Actinomycetota; class Actinomycetes; order Kitasatosporales; family Streptomycetaceae; genus Streptomyces; species Streptomyces botrytidirepellens. The sequence continues at coordinate 7,902 of NZ_RIBZ01000134.1, read as the reverse complement.
CTCCGGTGCTTGAGCTACAACCCCACACCGTCCAGCCCACCCGGGCACCGCACCATTCAGCCAGCCCCCGGCCCTTGCGCCACACCATCCAGCCCGTCCGGGCGCCGCGTCGTCCGGCCCCTGCGGGCCGCGCAGAAGCGGTAGCGGGCGCAGGTGCGGCGCAGCCAGAGGGTGTCCACCCGGGCGCCGAACCCGCACCTCCCCCCCTCCGGCCCCCGCACCATCCAGCCAGCCCCCGGCGCTTGAGCCGCGCCCTCCAAGCCCCGCAGCGCTTGAGCCGCCCCATCCCCTCCGGGCACCGCGCACCGTCCAGTCCCCCTCCGGTGCTTGAGCTACAACCCCACACCGTCCAGCCCACCCGGGCACCGCACCATTCAGCCAGCCCCCGGCCCTTGCGCCACACCATCCAGCCCGTCCGGGCGCCGCGTCGTCCGGCCCCTGCGGGCCGCGCAGAAGCGGTAGCGGGCGCAGGTGCGGCGCAGCCAGAGGGTGTCCACCCGGGCGCCGAACCCGCACCTCCACCCCTCCGGCCCCCGCACCATCCAGCCAGCCCCCGGCGCTTGAGCCGCGCCCTCCAAGCCCCTCCGGCGTTTGAGGAGCGGGGGTGCGGGGGCGCAGCCCCGGTTTCGGGAAGGGGCGGGGTGAGGGAAAGCCCCCCGCCCACGAAATCGGTTGTCCCCAAGCCCCAGAACACTGATCGTTGTCCCAAACACCCCCCTGAGAGGACCCACCGCCATGGCCACCGAACGCCTCGGCCCACCCCTCATCGCGGGGGAACGCGAAACCCTCCGCGGCTTCCTCGACTTCCACCGCGCCACCCTCGCCCTGAAGTGCGACGGCCTCTCCGACGAGGAGCTACGGCAACAGTCGATGCCACCCTCGACACTCTCCCTACTCGGCCTCGTCCGCCACATGGCCGAGGTGGAACGCACCTGGTTCCGCATCGTCGTGAACCGCGAGGACATCCCCCTCGTCTGGTCCGACCAGCGCGACTACCAGGTGGCGTACGACGCGACGAAGGCCACCAGAACCGAGGCGTTCGACGCCTGGCAGCGCGAGGTGGAGCACGCGCGCCGCATCGAGCGGGAGGCGGAGTCGCTGGACGTCGTCGTGCACAGCGAGCGCTGGGGCAAGGACATGACGCTGCGCCTGGTCATGACCCACGTACTGCTGGAGTACGGCCGCCACAACGGCCACGCCGACTTCCTCCGCGAGGGCGTCGACGGAACAGTAGGAGCCTGACGCGCACGACCCCTGTGAGAAACCCCCTCTTCCGTTCCGGCGCCCCGCCCCCTGCGTTACCGTAACCGCGATCGGAACGGAACACGGGGGTCCACAGTGGAGCTGGTGGAACATATAGCGGCAGTCCGGGACGGATCAGGTGACCCCACCGCCATGGTGGGCGAGTTCCGGCGCACCGCGGTACTGGTCCCGCTGGTCGACGACGACTTCATGACGGCGACGTACGGCGGAATCCACTGGATCTACGCCTTTACGGACGAATTCGCCCTGGCCCGCTTCGCCGAGGCCCGCGGCGCGGCGCGCGAGGAGTGGGAGTTCGCGACCGTACTGGGCGCCCGGCTGCTGGATGTGCTGGTCCCCGCGATGGACGGTCCGGCGGGGGTCGCGCTGGATGTGGCCGACGAGGACGGCTCGATGATGTTCCCGCCGGTGAAGGGGATCGTGCCGGACGAGGTGGCGGTGGACCTCACCGAAACCGAGGCCGCCGAAATCCGGGCCGAAGCCGAAGCCAGGACCGACAAGGCCAAGGCCAACGCCACCACCGACACCGGCACCGCCCCGGAGACCAACCGATGAGCGGCGGAGGAGGCGGCGGCAACGCCGACTTCAAGGTCACCCAGGAGTCCGTCGCCCTCATCACCAAGGGCCTGCGCGGCGCGATCGGCGAGCTGAAGGACGTGGGCAGCTCGACCGGCGCCCTCCAGGGCAGCGGTTTCCAGGACATGACGATGTCGAAGATGGAGGCCGGTGGCGGCGGTCTGGCCGACGCGTTCGAGGGGTTCTGCGACCGCTGGGAGTGGGGCGTACGGGCCCTGGTCCAGGACGCCAACGAGATCGCCAACCGGCTGGGGATCGCGGCGGGCGCGTCCTGGGAGGAGGACCAGTACTGGGGCGGCACGTTCAAGGTGGCCGTGAACGCCCTCTCCCCCACCGGCAATCCGCACGCCACCGAGGAAGAGATCGCCAAGCAGAGCTGGGGCGACGTCCTCAGGCCCGACGCGCCCGACTACAGCGCCGAGTCCTGGAAGCAGGCGGGCGCCGAGATGGGCCAGACCTGGAAGGACACCGGCCGCAGCCTGGCGACCGAGGGGTACGGCGGTTTCCAGACCGGTCTGGCGAACGACATCGCCGGGGTCGACGACCGGCAGTTCGACCAGGCCGTGGACGACACGTTCGGCCCCTCCCCGGAGGAACGCGCCCAAGCCCAAGCCCAAGCGCAACAGCAACAAAGTAAGGGCGCCGCCGGGGGTGACCACTGATGGGCCTCGGCGACTTCATACCGGACCCGGTCGAGGACTTCGTCGAGGACCGCGTCGAGGACGTCGGCGACGGCATCGAGAGCGCGGGCAGCTGGACCGCGGACCGGCTGGACGACGCCGGCTGGGAGGGTGGCGCGGACTGGGTCCGCGACAAGAGCGCCACCGCCGCCGACGCGCTCGGCGCCGACGTGGACGAGTGGCAGCTGGACCAGACCGACGACCCCAAGAAGCTGGTCCACGGCGACCCCAACAAGCTGCGGTCCACGGCCGAGCACCTGACCGACTTCGCGAAGGCGTTCAACAACGTCGGCCGCGGCCTCAAGGGCGTCGACCCCGACCAGATGATGAAGGGCGTGTTCGCGAACGCCTTCTACAGCAGGGTCTCGGTCGAGCCGAAGAAGTGGTACAAGGCCGCCGACGCCTGCGAGAAGGCGGGCGGCGCGCTGAGCCGCTTCGCCGGGACGGTCGAGTGGGCGCAGCAGCAGGCGCAGCTGGCCATCGACAAGTACAAGGCGGCGAAGAAGGCGTCCGACGACGCCCGCTCGGCGCACAACAGCAAGGTGGACGCGTACAACGCAGCCGCCATGACGTACAACCTCCTCCCCGCCGACGAGCGCGATCCGAGCACGCTGCCGGACAAGCCCGGGGAGTTCCACGATCCGGGCGCCGAGGGCATCAAGGCGGCGGAGGACATCCTGAAAGAGGCCCGGCGGCAGCGCAACGAGGCGCACGACGCGGCCAAGAAGTCGGTGGAGACGGCCCGTGACGAGGCGCCCGCGAAGCCGTCGTACAGCGAGCAGGTCTCGGACGGCTTCGAGGGGCTGAAGCTGGACGCCTCGCACCTGGCGGGCGGCGTCATCAAGGGCACGGCGGGCGTCGTGAACTTCGCCCGCCAGGTGAACCCGATCGACCCGTACAACCTCACCCACCCCGCCGAGTACGTCACCAACCTCAACAGCACCGCGGCCGGTCTGGTCCAGATGGCCAACAACCCGGGCGGGGCGCTGAAGGGCATGTACGACTCCTTCACCAAGGACCCGGCGGAGGGCATCGGACGGCTCCTCCCCGAGCTGATCGGCACCAAGGGGCTCGGCGCGGCCAAGGGCGCCGCAACCGCCGCCAAGACGGCCACGACCGCGAGCAAGGTGGAGTCCGGGCTCGCGCATCTGGCGAAGGACGGCCACGCGCCGCACTCCATCCCGAACGGTGCCAAGACCCCCGGGCCCACCGACCCGGTGGACCTGGCCACCGGCCGGATGTATCTGCCGCAGACGGATGTGTCGCTGCCGGGTGTGCTGCCGCTGGCGTTCACCCGGCAGGGGATGTCCGGCTACCGGGCGGGCCGCTGGTTCGGCCCGTCGTGGGCGTGCACCGCGGACGAGCGGTTGGAGATCGGCCCCGCGGGCGTCGTCTTCGTCCAGCAGGACGGGCTGCTGCTGGACTACCCTCATCCGGCACCCGGCGTGCCGACCCTGCCGAAGGCGGGCCCGCGCTGGCCGCTGGAGCGTAACGCCGAGGGCGACTTCACGGTCACCGAGCCGGACACCGGCCGCGTCCGGTACTTCACCGGCCCGGCGGACGGCGGCGACGGCGACGCGCCGATCGCGGAGATCAGCGACCGCAACGGGCACCGGCTGACGTTCGAGTACGGCGCGGACGGCGCCCCGGCCGCCATCGTCCACGACGGCGGCTACCACCTGAAGCTGACCACGCGGGACGGCCGGATCACCGCCCTGCACCTGGCGGGCGGCGCCCCGGACGGCTCGGACCAGGAGCTGGTGCGGTACGGCTACACCGAGGGCGATCTCACCGAGGTCGCCAACTCCTCCGGCCGCCCGACGCGGTTCGCCTATGACGACGAGCGCCGGATCATCGCGTGGACCGACACCAACGGCCACGCCTACGACTACGTCTACGACAACCGCGACCGGGTGATCGCCGAGGGCGGCACCGAGGGCCACTTCGCGGCCCGCATCCACTACGGCGCGCCCGACCCGCACACCGGTCACCGGGTCACCACGGTCACCTCCGCGGAGGGGAACACCAGCCGCTACGTGGTGAACGAGCGGTCCCAGATCGTGGCCGTGACGGATGCCTCGGGCCATACGGTCCGGACGGAGCAGGATCGTTTCGGCAGAGTGCTGTCCCGTACCGACCCGCTCGGCCGGACCGTCCGTTACGCGTACGACGCGGAGGGCCGTTGCACCCGGGTCACCGACGCCGCCGGGTTCGTGTCGACCTCCACCTACAACGACCTCGGCCTTCCCCTGGAGATCGCCGAGGCGGACGGCGCGATCTGGCGCCACGAGTACGACGAGCGCGGCAACCCCACCGCCCTCACCGACCCCACCGGGCACACCACCCACCACACCTACGACGAGCGCGGCCACCTCTCCGCGATCACCAACCCGCTCGGGGACACCACCCGGGTGCGCTGTGACGCGGCCGGGCTGCCGGTCGAGATCACCGATCCGCTGGGCGCCGTCACCGTCTACCACCGGGACGCCTTCGGGCGGCCCACCGCCGTGGTCGACCCGCTCGGCGCGACCACCCGCCTGGAGTGGACGACCGAGGGCAAGCTGGCCCGGCACACCGCCCCGGACGGCGCCGAACAGCGCTGGACCTACGACGGCGAGGGCAACTGCACGGCCCACGTGGACGCGAACGGCGGGGTGACCTCCTTCGAGTACGCCCACTTCGACCAGCTGGTCGCCCAGACCGGCCCGGACGGGGCCCGCTACGAGTTCACCCACGACAAGGAACTGCGCCTCACCCGGGTCACCAACCCGCAGGGCCTCACCTGGAGCTACACCTACGACCCGGCGGGCCGCCCGCTCTCCGAGTCGGACTTCGACGGCCGGACCCTGGAGTACGCGTACGACGCCTCCGGCAAGCTGGTCTCCCGTACCAACCCGCTCGGCCAGACGGTCTCCTTCGAGCGCGACGCCACCGGCCGGATCGTCCGCAAGGACGCCGCCGGCCAGGTCACCACCTACTCCTACGACCCGGTCGGCCGACTGGCCACCGCCTTCGGGCCGGACGGCGAGGCCGTCTTCCGGCGGGACGCCGCGGGCCGTCTCACCTCCGAGCTGGTCGGCGGCCGCACCCTCACCCACACGTACGACGCGCTCGGGCGGCGCACCGGGCGGACCACCCCCTCCGGCGCCACGTCCACGTTCACCTACGACGCGGCGGGCAACCGCACCGCGCTGACCACCTGCGGCCACACCCTCGCCTTCGACCGCGACGCCCTCGGCCGGGAAACCGGCCGCCACGTCGGCGACGGCCTCACCATCGCCCAGGTCTGGGACCCGGCGGGCCGACTGGCCGAGCAGACCGTCACCGGCCCCTCCGCCCGGCCCCTCCAGCACCGCGCCTACACCTACCGCGCCGACGGCCACCTGGTCGGCCTCGACGACCGGCTCGGCGGCTCCCGCCACTTCGACGTGGACGCCGCCGGGCGCGTCACCGCCGTCCACGCCGAGAACTGGACCGAGACCTACGCGTACGACGAGGCGGGCAACCAGACCCACGCCTCCTGGCCCGACCAGCTCCCCGGCGCCGACGCGACGGGCCCGCGCGCATACCGGGGCACCCGGATCGCCCGCGCGGGCCGGGTCCGCTACGAACACGACGCGGCGGGCCGCATCACCCTCCGCCAGAAGAACCGGCTGTCCAAGAAGCCCGACACCTGGCGCTACACCTGGGACGCCGAGGACCGGCTGACCTCCGTCACCACCCCCGACGGCACCGTCTGGCGCTACCTCTACGACCCCCTCGGCCGCCGCCTCGCCAAGCTGCGCCTCGGCGACGACGGCGTCACCGCCGTCGAGCGCGTGGACTTCACCTGGGACGGCAGCACCCTCGTCGAGCAGACCACCACCGCCCCCGGGCTGCCCGACCCGGTGACGCTCACCTGGGACCACGAGGGCCTGCGCCCGGTGGCCCAGACCGAGCGCATCACCGACGCCACCACCCAGGCCGAGATCGACCAGCGCTTCTTCGGCATCGTCACCGACCTGGTGGGCACCCCCAGCGAACTCGTCGACGAATCCGGCGAGATCGCCTGGCGCACCCGCGCCACCCTGTGGGGCACCACCACCTGGTCCCGGCACAGCACCGCGTACACCCCGCTGCGCTTCCCCGGCCAGTACTACGACCCGGAAACCGGCCTCCACTACAACCACCACCGGTACTACGACCCGGAGACGGCCCGCTACGCCACCCCGGACCCGCTCGGCCTGGAGGCCGCCCCCAACCCCGCCGCGTACGTCACCAACCCGCACGCGGCGATCGACCCGCTGGGCCTGTGCCCCAAGCTCCCCCACGAGCAGCCCCCGCAGGGCACCTTCGGCCCCAGCCCCGGCCCGTTCGGCCGCCCCGACGGCGAAGTGGTGCTCAGCGGCCACGGCGGCATCTCCGCGCAGCACGGCGTGCTGACCACCGTGCCCGAGGGAACGCACGTCGCGCTCTACAGCAGGCACGGGGAAACCATCTCGGATGCCCTGGGCAATAAGATCGAGACCGGAAATCCCGCCCCGGTACGGGTCTACGGGCCCGGCGAACATCTGCCGGATTACACCCTCTTCCCGCCCAAGGGCCTGAATATCGAGGGAACGCCCGTCACCGTGGACAAAGCGACACCCCTTTCCCATCTGCTCCAGCCCAACATGGGCCGCGTACACTGGGCCGCTTGCCGATCCCTCATGGATTGAGCCCCTCACGTATTCAGAGAGGAACTGCTGTGACACGGTACGAGGACGGCTCCCCGTACGCATACAGTCCCGGAACGGTCCCGTACGGGGTCGAGGCGGTCAACGTCGGCTGGCTGGAGAAGGATTCCGAATTCCCGCGCGGCGAGGCACCGGCGGAATTCGTCCAGTCGCTGGCGCTGCTGTGCCGGGACGATTCCCGTAACGCCATGCGCGGCCTTTTCCCCTGCCAACTTCCGCACCAGCAGGACCCCGGATACCCGGTGAGCATCACCGTCGGCACTCGGGAAGTCGTCCTCGGGAATGCCGAAGTGCGGGTCGTGGACCAGAACGGCAGGTGGCTGATCGCCCCGAATCTGGTCCACCACTACGTCACCGCGCACTCCTACCTTCCGCCGGCGGAGTTCGTCGAAGCGGTGACGGCCCGCCGAAGCGCCCCTAAGTCCTAGGGGGTGCCCGCAAAGTCCCGTCGGGCCCGCGACGCCTGGCACGCACGCTCGCTGCGTTGTCGGGATCACTCGAGTAGGCCCACTACGAGGGCGACCCTCCGCCTTGCGATCGCACGCACCAGACGCCGCGGGCTGATCCAACGCGACTTTACGGACACCCCCTAGATGAATGAGTCCGATGTCTGGGCTGGCCGCGACCATGGCGAAGGGCGTCCGTTGGCCTGAGTGTGACTTCTGGCT
>NZ_RIBZ01000130.1:0-800 GCF_003721215.1 Streptomyces botrytidirepellens | reverse complement strand
CGTGCTGCGCGCCATCGCCGGGCGGGACGGCACCCCCGCCACGCCGGGGCTGCTCCGCGGCCGGGCCGCGCGCCTGCTGCTGGACGACGGGAGGCTCGCCGAGGACGAGGCGGCCCGGCTGATGCGGCTCGCGCTCTCGCCCGGCACCGCACCACCCGAGGCGGCTTCCTGGATCGAGGGGTTCATCGGCGGCGACGCGGGCGGCGGCATGCTGCTCGTCCACGACGAACGGCTGCTCGGCCTCGTCGACGGCTGGCTCACCTCCGTATCCGCCGAGGCGTTCACGGACGTCCTGCCGCTGCTGCGGCGCACCTTCTCCGCCTACGACACCGGTGTCCGCCGCACCCTGGGCGAGCTGGTCCGCCGCGNCGCCGCGGTCCCGGGCGCGCGTCCGGTGAGCCGGGCGCCGAGGGCGCGGCCCCCGCGGCGCCCGCCGTGCCCGGCTTCGGCCCCGGGCTCGACACGGACCGTGCGGCCGCCGTCGTACCGACCGTGCGGCTGCTGCTCGGCCTGGACCCCGCCCCTGACCACGACGACCCCGCGGAGGCGGCCCGATGACGGACACCGGCACGGACACCAGCACGGAAACCGGTGTGGACACCAGCACGGAAACCGGTGCGGACGCGGGTGACGAACGGCTGCGGCGCTGGCGGCTGGTGCTCGGCGGCGAGGGCGGCGACGGCACCGGCCGCTCCCTCAGCGGCACCGACGCCGCCATGGACCAGACGCTCGAAGCGCTCTACGGCCCCGGGGGCGGGGACGGCCCCGGGGGCGCGGGCGTCGCCGCCGGAAGCGGCGGC
>NZ_RIBZ01000141.1:0-19632 GCF_003721215.1 Streptomyces botrytidirepellens | reverse complement strand
CCGCACCGTGCGGCCGGCACCCGGCCAGAGAGGTTCCCATCCATGACTGCCAGCAGAATCCGTACTGCCCTGGGCGGCGCGTTGGTCATGTCCCTCGCCGTCGTCGGGCTGCTGCCCGCGACGGCGTCCGCGAAGGCGCCGACCGCTGTGGCCACCGACAAGGGCGCCGTGCGCGGCGCCACCTCGAAGGGCGTCGAGAGGTTCCTCGGCATCCCCTACGCGGCGGCGCCCACCGGCTCCCTGCGTTGGAAGCCGCCGCGGCCCGCGGCGCGGTGGACCGGCGTCCGGGAGGCGGCCGACTTCGGCAATCCCTGCCCCGTCCTGCCCAGCGGCAACGGACCACGCAGCGAGACCGAGGACTGCCTCGACGTCAACGTGTGGCGGCCGTCGGGCGTGCGGGCCGGCGCCCGTCTTCCGGTGCACGTCTTCATCCACGGAGGTGGCCTGACCAACGGCAGCGGCTCGCAGAACGACGAGTCGAAGCTCGTCAAGGAGACGGGTGTCATCGGCGTCTCGCTCAACTACCGACTCGGCGCCTTCGGCTTCCTCGGTCTGCCCGCCCTCACCGAGGAGGGCGGCGAGTCCGGCAACTACGGGTTCATGGACCAGCAGGCCGCGCTGCGCTGGGTGCAGCGCAACATAGCCGCCTTCGGCGGTAACCCCGGTGAGGTCACCATCGACGGCGAGTCCGCGGGCGGCTGGTCCCTCTGCGGTCATCTCGTGTCGCCCGGCTCGCGCGGGCTGTTCGCCCGCGCCATGATCCAGAGCGGCTCCTGTCGCAGCGGGCCGCAGGCCCGGGCGGAGGCCGCCGGGACGGCGTTCGCTCGGCAGGCGGGCTGCGACGGCACGGCTCAGGCGGCCGTCCTCGGCTGTCTGCGGTCGGCTTCGGCGGGTACCCTCCTCGACGCGAGCCGGACCTTCTCGGCCGGCTTCGTGGACGGAACTCCGACGTTCCCGACCGGAGTAGGCGAGGCGCTGGACAGCGGGAGGTTCACCCGCGTGCCCGTGGTCGTCGGTGCCAACCGTGACGAGGGCCGCACCTTCGCCGCGGGCTACATAGGCGCGGGCAAGGAGGCCTACCTCGCCTTCGTCCAGAACCTCGCCGGCGCCCGCGCCGACGAGGTCCTCGCCCGTTACCCCTGGCCCGATACGTCCGACCGGTACACCACGGCGTACCTCATCGGCGCGATCATGACCGACTCGGGGAGTGTCGCGGGGATCGGCGGGTGCGGGCTCCGCTCGCTCGCCCGTACCCTTGAGCGGTACACCCCCACCTATGCGTACGAGTTCGACCACCGGACCGGCCCTGGCCTGACGCAGATCCCCGGCTACGTCTGGGGGGCCGGCCACGCCGCGGAACTCTGCGGGTGCCGATAAATCATCCGCGCAGCTCAGGCGGCGTGCTGGTACTGGTGGAGGACTCCGCTGAGTCGGTCTCGTCGCCTGACTTCCAGGTGGGTGAGTTGGGCTTGTTGGGTGATGGGTGCGGGTAGTGGGCGGCATGGGGCGGCTTGTGCGAGGGCCCTGTGCGGGCGGTGTTCGTTGTAGAAGGTCTCGTACTCGCGCAGGGTGTGCAGGAGGTGGCTCTGGTTCCAGATCAGGGTCCGGTCCAAAAGTTCAGTGCGGCAGGTTTGTATCCAGCGCTCCATGAGCGAGTTCATCCGCGGTATGCGAATGCCGGTGGTGACGATCTTCACGCCGGCATCGGTCATCAGGGCGTCGAAGGCGGCTGTGAACTTCGAGTCGCGGTCGCGGATGAGGAACTTCGCCTTGCTGTCTGCGTCTTCGAGGTCCATGAGGAGGTTGCGTCCGAGCTGGACGATCCAGTCCGCGGTGGGGTGTGCGGTGGCGCTGAGGATCCGGATGCGACGGGTGGTGTGCTCGATGACGGCGAAGACGTACAGGCGCGCCCCGGTCAGCGTGCGGACTTCGAAGAGGTCGCAAGCGAGTAGAGCTTTGGCCTGGCTGCGGAGGAAGTCTGCCCAGGTGGTGCTCTGGCGTTCGGGTGCGGGTGGGATGCCGTGCTGGCGGAGGATTTCCCAGACGGTGGAGGCGGCGATCTTGATACCCAGTGCTGCGAGTTCGCCGTGGATCCGGCGATACCCCCACGAGGCGTTTTCCTTGGCCAGGCGCAGGACCAGGGCGCGGATCGATCGGATGGTGCGTGGGCGTCCGCGTCGTCGGGGTACGCAGGTTGCGGCATGGCCCTGCTTGAGCAGGTTGCGATGCCAGCGCAGGACCGTGTCGGGGCGGACCAGGAGCAGTAGGTGGCGCAGTCTGTCTTTGGGGAGGTGGTGGAGCAGGCCGGCGAGGATGGCGCGGTCTGTGTCGGTGAAGGTCGGCTTGCTGACCCGGCGTGCAGGACGAGCAGTTGGTGCCGGAGTACCAGGATCTCGACGTCCTTCTCCCTGTCNACGAGCAGTTGGTGCCGGAGTACCAGGATCTCGACGTCCTTCTCCCTGTCGCTCATCGGCAGGAGGCGTAGGAACGCCAGGGCGTTGGTCGCGGCGAGGTAGGCCAGACGCAGCAGCACGACAGATCATGATGCCGCCCGGGCCCTGCGCTGGTGAAGACCCCGGGGCGAACGTCGAGGAGAATCGGAGATCCGTGATCAGACTCCCGACCTGCGTAGATGATGTATCGGCACCCGCAAGGCCAGGCGCAGCAACACGACCGCCCCAGCCCTTGCGGGTGAAGGCACTTGGGGCGAATCTCAAGGAGAGCCGAAGATCCGTGAACAGGCTCCCGACCTGCGCGGATGATGTATCGGCACCCGCACGGCCCGGGTGACATAATTCCCGGCACCCACAGGTCCCCGTTGCCGCGGGCTGACCCCCTGAGGGGCCGAAGTGCCTTCCCCCGAGGCACTTCGGCCTCCGTTGCGTCTTCGCGGCGTAAGCGGGGTACCTGCGGTGCCCTGCCGTATCTCGGCCGCTCCGCCGAGGGGTCACTCCGCCGGATGCTCACCCCGCACGCACGCACGGCGATGATGGCGACGGTGGTTCGCGTCCTCCTGGGCCAGTCGCCGCAGAAGCCTGACGACCGGCTCGAACAGCGCGGTGAGGACCACCGCTCGCTCGGCGAGGGCGATGCGGTCCTCGATCCCGTCGAGCTGTGCGAAGTCCAGGTCCGCGGTGGATGTGGCGAGCCGTGCGTAGGGGATGAGGTCGTCGGCTGTGTAGGCGCTGCCGAGTCGGCTCAGCGCCGCGAGACTCTCGGCGAGTGCCGGGCGGTGCGGCGATGCATCGGAGATTCGCCAGCCCATGGTCTCGATGAGAGCGTCGACGCTCGCTGCGGCTCCTTCGCCCGACACCGCTTCGTCAACAGCGCCGTCCGGCCCGTCGTCGTCCTTGATGCCCTTCGCGTTCTTGTCGGCGGAGGGCACGGGCAGTGCATGGTGGACGACGCCCAGGGTCTCGAACGCATCCAGTGGACGGTCGACTGCATCGAGCACTTCACGGGTACGCGCGACGGAGAGTCCGCCGAGCTGGATGAGAGAACGGATCAGACGGAGCCGCTGGATGTGCTCCTCGCCGTACTCGACCGCCGTCGGGTTCAGTGCGCGGCCCTCGGGAAGCAGCCCCTCCCGTCGGTAGTACTTGATGGTCGCCGCAGGCACCCCGGACCGGCGACTGAGCTCTGAAATCCTCATGCGCTCCCTCACGCTCAACTGTCCCACCAGTATCGCGTTACCGGGGGTTGCCCCGTGGGATCGATAGTGCCACTATCGAGTACTCGGTAGTAACACTATCGAGTGCTCCTTCGGTGTGCCCGCTTCGCGGGAGCCGCCTGCATCACCACGGCCACACCCAGCCGTCGTTCTTCCCTGCCCCGGGCCCGGGCCAGTCAGTTCTGGGTCCGGTCGTCTCGTACGCGTCGACAACGGAGAACCACACAATGTCCCAGCGAATCGGCAAGACCCACTGGAAGCGCTTCGCCATCGGTGCGGTGCCGACCGTGGCAGCCACGGCGGCGGTCGCCGTCTCCATGGCCCAGGGCGCCCTGGCCGCTTCGTTCAGCATCTCCGGTTCCGCCTTCCAGGTCTCGGCAGGCAAGCTGAGCGGCACCGGATTCGGCAACTACGCCACGGTGGACGTCGCCAAGAACGGCAAGCACGTGCCCGTCTCCGTCTCGTCCATCAAGAACGCGAAGGTCACCGACATGTGCCAGTCCGTCCCGGTGGACATTCCCGTCCTCGGGACCTACACGATGTCGCTCAAGGCCGGCGGGTCGGGTACGCCGGTCAAGGCCAAGGACCTGTACATCGACATGACCGACCTCCAGGCCAAGCGCGGCACCTTCAATAACGTCGACATCGGCGTCGCCACCGGTTCGATGACGAAGGGTCAGGTCAACCCGAAGGACCACGTCGATCCCAACGGCTACGCCCAGCAGGCGGACGCGGTCGAGATCATCGATGCCCACCAGACGGTCTGGGCCACGACTGCGGGAACGTTCGAACTGGCGGGCCTGCACATGGACATCGCGGCCGGCCGCCACGACTGCTTCTGACCTCGATCCCGCCCCTTCGCCTCCCGCGCGCGGAAGCGACCGGCGACTGACCAGGGGGCGGCAGTGCCCCACCGTCCTCGCGGACACCCTCACCCACTTACGACTTGGGAGCTGCCACATGACGAGTGCCGGCGCACCCGCACATCCCCACAGTGACAGCGGCCTCGCCCGCGCTCGCCAGGACTTCCGGGCCTGGCGGCGCACCCGCCCCTTCTGGGCGGGTCTGCTGGTGCTCCTTGCCGCTGCGCCCATCATCTACTTCCCCTATTTCAATCTTTCCCTGGGCGCCTTGTCCGTGGCGATGTCCACCACCGCGGGGGCCGGATCCCTGGTCATCGGCCTGACTTTGATCGTCCTTGGCGGACTCCTCTGGTTCCAGCCGATCATCAGGTTCTTCGCGGGCTGCGTCGCGGTGTTCCTCGGCGTGCTGTCGCTTCCCATTTCCAATTTCGGCGGATTCTTCGTCGGCACGCTGCTCGCGGCGGCGGGCGGACTCCTGGCTCTGGCATGGGGCCCGGTGGACGGGGCCGTGCATCCGGAGGACACACCCGACGGCGCTGAGGGGCCGTCAGCCGCTGTCAGCCGAGAGGGAGGACAGGGGAGTGAGTGACCAGTCGCCCGACACCCACGGCGAGGCCGCAGAACCCCGCTTCGCTCGACCGCCGAGAGGCCGGCACGCCATCCCCCGTACGTCCGCGCTGACACGCCTGCGTCTGCCGGTCGGGAGGGCTCTCGCGCTGACCGCGCTGCCGACCGCCCTCATCCTGGGCAGTCAACGCCTTCCCGAGTCCGCCGACACGAGCGCCACCGCGGCGCTCTCCGTTTCCGAAGAGGGGCCGGGCGGACCTGGAAACCACGGTGTCGACTGTGCCCGTCCCGAGGGCACATCAGCCTCTGCGACGGAGACTCCCGCAAGCCCCACCCCGTCCGCTGATCCCCGCACGTCCAGCGCTCACCCGAGCGGGGAGCCCGTCAGGCCGCCGGAGCACCCGGACGACGAGGGAGCGGGCCCGCCCCCAGCACTGGCCGTCACTCCCACCCCTTCTCCCAGCGCAACCTCCGGCACAACGAGCCTGGCGGACATCCTCGGTCCCCTCTTCCGCGACGACGCCGAGCAGCAAAGCCCGTCGCCTGACGCAAGCCCGTCACTCCACGTGATCCCCTCACCAAGCTCGGCCACTTCGAGGCCAGAGGCCACAGCATCGTCCGGGCTACGGCTGTCCACGACGCCCGCATCACCTGCTCCCAGCCACCGGACCGCCCATCCGTCGCCCCGACCGGAGCCCACCCGAGGAACCGCTCGCACCTGCGACATCAGTGACCTCAAGGCCCCCGAGGACCATCAGGCCGGCCGGTTCTCCGCCGAGCCATGGAACATGAAGGGGAGCCGCCTCGAACTGCACGACCTCGTCTTCCACGGCGTGGTGACCGTGAACACGGCCGACGGACCGAAGCGGGTACTCAAGTTCTCCGCGGCGGCTGTCACGATCCGTGACCTGAAGATGGCGGTATCCGCCGGCCCGCAAATCCAGCACATCGATGGAGCGCCCGGTTCCACGTCCACCCTCCGGGGCGACGGCATCACCATGTACGTCGAAAGCCTGACAGGCACCGTCTCCAGCGTCGAAAACCTTCCCGCACCACCCGTCCTCCGCCTGCACCTCACCCCGGACACCGTCCCGGAGTGGCTCTACGACACGATCGGCAAACTCGGTCTCAAGCTCCAACTCGGCCTGCACGACGCCGACATCGACCAGGCCGGACAGACAGGCGGAAAACTCGCCATCCCGGGGATCCACGGGTACGGAACGCCTCACTGAAGCCGGCCGCAGGCGGCTGTGGCTGGTCGTGGTCATGGATGACGACACCTGGCCGCGGGGCTGTGTCGCGCGCACGGTGGTCTGCTGGTGCAGCAGCGAAACCGCGGCCATGGTCTGTTCGTCGGGGGCGGGTCACGGCACTGGCGGCGGATGCGGCGGCGATGTGCTCGGTCCCGGCCGACGGGGCTGTCTTTCATGCGCGAGGCGTGCTCCAGGGGCGGGGCGCAGGGCACCAGGCCATGCAGCGAGGCACCCGACACGAGTGCCGGGTGCGGGACGCGCCACTTCGGCCACGGTGCCATCCGTTACACCGGCGCGGGAAGCGTCGGAGATTGGGGTGAGGATCAGCCAAGTGATGTCCCGTCAACCGTTCGCGCTGCGCCCGGTGACCGGCTGGTGGCTCGACTTGCCGCTGGATCCGGCCGGTGTCCCAGATAGACCGTCTCACCGTCCAGGCAGTGCGTCGCGCCTGGGTCGGGTATCAACCCTGCCGCTGAGGTTCCTCGCGGCGACGGCCACGCTCTACGGGCGCTCGGCCTTCGTCACACCTCCAGCACCAGCCGCTCTCCTTCCGGTGCACGTGAGACGCAGGGCAGCATGGCGCCGGCCGCACGTTCGGTGGCCGTGAGCCGGCCGTCACGATGATCGACACGGCCATGGGCCACCCGTAGCCGGCAGGTGCCGCAAAACCCCTGGCGGCAGGAGAACGGCAGGTCCGGTAGGGCCTCGTGGAGAACATCCAGGGCGGAGCGGTCGTTCGGCACTGGCAGAACCCGTCCGGCGTCGCCCAGCTGAAGTTCGAAGGGACGGCCGTCCGTGATCGGGGCCGGGGCGAAACGCTCGAAGTGCAGGGCCGGCGCGCGGCTACCACCTAACGCGCGCCGAATGCCGTCGATCATGGGCGCGGGCCCGCAGCAGTACACCGCACCCGCCGCCGGGCTCAAGCTCAATAGATCGGCTGCTTCGGGCACGCCGGACTCGTCGTCAGGACGGATGGAGACCCGGCCGGGGGCTGCGGCTGCGAGTTCGGCCAGCTCTGCCGCGAAGGGCATCGAGCCGCGGCTGCGGCCGGTGTGCACGAGCCTCCAGTCCAGCCCGCGCCGGGCGGCTTCCCGAGCCATGGGCAGGAGCGGGGTGATTCCGATGCCGCCCGCGATGAGCAGGATGAACGCTTCGGCGGCGAAGGGGAAGGCGTTCCGGGGCCCGGTGATGGCGACCCGCATACCGTCTCCGAGGGCGTCGTGTACCTCGGCCGAACCGCCTCCGCCGTTGGCGATGCGGCGCACCGCGATGCGGTACCGGTACCGGTCGGCAGGGTCGCCGCACAGAGAGTACTGCCGCTTGCGGCCGGAGGGCAGGTGCAGTCCGATGTGGGCGCCGGGCTGCCAGGGCGGGAGTATTCCCCCGTCGGGTGCTGCCAGCCGCAGGGAGACGACATCCTCGGCCTCTTGGCGCTTGGCGGCGACCACCAGTTCCCGGATCACGGGCACCTCGGTGGCCGACGGGCGCCCAGGAGGAGTGCTGCGCCGCGCGAGGCCCCTGACCGCGTTGTCGCTGAAAGCCGCCAGCTTCTGCATGAAGGAGTCGCCGCGCGGCCTGCCGTACAGGTCCGGCGGCCGAGTGACGGGTGTGCTGATGTCCATGGGATGCCTCACTGGTTGCTGGGTCATCGGGCAGCCGCTCGGGCAGCAGGGGACGCCGCCAGGTAGGCGACCGCCTGCTGAGTCGAGCCCTCCTGGGTCGGGTGGTAGCCGGGGCGGAAGTAGCGCAGCACCGAGCGGGCGAACGCGCCTGGCCTGGGCAACAGGTCCTTGCGGGCCGCGGCCAGGTAGTCGCGGAAGCGGACCTTGACCCGATCGTCGAGTTCGGGGTCAGCGCTCATCAGGAAGCGGACTCCGCGGATCCACAGCCGGGTCAGCACCGGAGCGGTGACGAGCATGCCGACCACGCGACGCCGGTACCGGGGATCGAGGTGCACCAGCAGGTCGAACGCGACCGAACGGTGTTCGACCTCCTCCGCGCCGTGCCAGCGGAACAGATCGAGCATCGTGGGGTCCGCGCCGGCCTGGTCCAGGTGCCCGTTGTTGAGAATCCAGTGACCCATATACGCGGTGAAGTGCTCGAAGGCTGCTATGAGGGCGAGCCGTTGGAGGAGGTGCGCGTGTGTGGCGGCCGGCGTCAGCTCCGGCCGGTCTCCGAGCACCCTTCGGAAGATCCATTCAGACTGCAGGGTGTACGGAGCCGGGTCCAGCCCCTTGGTGAGCAGGTGCTCCAGGACCTCCTGGTGCGCCTCGGCGTGCATCGCTTCCTGGCCGATGAAGCCGCGTACGTCCTCGCGCAGCCGGTCATCGGTGATCAGCGGCAGTGTCTGCTCGAAGGTGCGCACGAACCAGCGTTCGAGCTCGGGGAGCATGAGGTGGAGCACATCGAAGGTGTGGGTCGCGAAGGGCTCACCCGGCAGCCAGTGCAGCGGGGTGGTGCCCCAGTCGAAGGTGACGTCCCGGGGTTGCAGCACCAGGTCGTGGTGGTCGATGGGCTCGGACGGACGTTCCAGGTGGGCATGCGCGGCTCGGAACATGACAGGTTCCTTCTTCAGCGATCGGTGTGTGCGAAGGGGCGGTCAGGCAGTCGTCCAGTACTGCTGGTCTGTCAGATCGGGTGCGCGGTGTGGTCCGGACTGCGGCGGGAGCCGTCTTCGACGCGGTGGGCGAATTCCGCGATCCGGGACGCGATCTCCTCGGGGTGGCTGAGCTGTACCCAGTGCCCGGCGTTGATCGGGCGCCGTTGTATCTGGCGCGTCCAGTGCTCCACTCCGTACGACAGCACCGGGGTGACGCAGAAGTCGCGGGTGGGGATGATGAGCTGAATCGGGACGGTGGTCGGCCGGTTTCGGGGATGCAGCAGGCGGGGCAGCATGTTGGCGCGGTACAGCGCGGTGCCGGACACGGCGTCGCGGGCCAGCGTCGGCGCGGGGTAGGGGGTGTGCCCGGGCACGCCTTGGGAGCCGGTGAGGAAGGCGCGCCAGCGGTGTCCCAGTGCTCTCCAGGTCAGGGCGGGCAGGAGCGGAAGATGGAAGTAGGCGATGTACCAGGACCGTGCGGCCTGCCGCAGCATCTTCGGCAGATCCGGATGCCGCGGCCGGAGGCGGGCACGGATCAAGTGGCCGACGTGGTCCAGGCTGGGTCCGGAGATGGAGGTGAACGAGGCGATCCGCCCGGCCAGCCGGGTGCCGGTGACCGACTCCCAGGAGTGGATCGATCCCCAGTCGTGTCCGACCAGGTGCACCGGGCGGCCGGGGCTTACGGCGTCGAGAACCGCCTCCAGGTCGGCTTCCAGGCGGGACATCCGGTAGGCGCGCAGACCCCTGGGCCGGTGGGAGGCACCGGCTCCCCGCACGTCGAAGGCGGTGACGTGGAAGCGGTCGGCCAGGCGCTCGGCGACCGGGCGCCACACGGCGCTGGTGTCCGGATAGCCGTGGACCAGCACCACCGGAGGAGTCGTGGACGCTCCCCATTGGTAGGCGGCCAACTCCACGCCGTCCGCAGCGATCCGGCGGGCGGCCGGGCCGGTCATCGGCCACCACCGGCAGGGGTCAGTTCGCCGTAGTTCAGACCGCCGTGGGTGAAGCTGGGCAGCACCGGCCACTGCCGCTTGAAGGGGGCCAGCTCCGAGGAGGGCAGGATCTGCAGCCAGCGCGGATCGCGCCGGCTGGGGCCGGCGAGGGTCTTCTCCTTGACCATGGAGTCGTACTGGTCGAGAGAGTCCTCCAGGGTGTTGGCGTTGGGCACCACCTCACGGCCGTAGAACGCGGCGTGGCGGCGCACCCCGGGGATGCGGGAGAGCTCGGGCTGCCAGTTGTCGGCCGAGATGCCGTTCTCGGAGGAGACCCACACCCCGTCGGGGGTGTTCAGCACCAGGGAGTGGTTGCCGTCCGTATGGCCGGGGGTCCACAGCAGGCTGACGCCGACACCGAGTTCGACATCGCCGTCGAAGGCGGTGATGCGCTCGCCCGGTACCCCGTCCATGCCTCCGTCGACGTACCAGGCCCACTGCATCGGATGCGTCGATTCGAAGGTGCCCAGCTCCCTGCGGTGCACCAACAACCGGGCGCGCGGGAACAGCGCTTCGCGGGGCGCCCGTTCGCCGGGAATGGTGCTGGTACTTCCCATGATCATGCGCACGTCCTGGACGTGCAGGTGGTCGAAGCTGACGAAGTCCACGTCCTCGGGTCGCAGACCGCAGGAGGGCAGGACGGTGTTCGGGTCCTGGTAGTAGCGGGCGAAGACGTGGTCGGTGAGAAAGTCCCCCGCCAGACGCTTGAGCTGGGCGTAGAACGGTGCTTGAGCCGTTCCGGCGGCGACGGTCGGCTCCCACACCAGTGTTTTCAGCTCACCGTCGAAGCCGTCGAATTGCACGACGAGCATCCGGTTGACAATGCTCACGAATGGGTTGACGGCGAGCGCGGCACCGTGGAAGCCGAAACGGGTCGGGTACGGGGCGGCGGCGATGTCGAAACTGCGGACGGCGTGGATGCGGCCCTGCTGGACGAACCGCTCACGGTAGGTGGTCGCGGCGCGGCGCACGGCGCGCAGCCGGTCACCGCGGGGCCATACGTCGTGGACACCTTCTAATTCGGGGATGGGACGCGGAGCGGCGGCGTCCTGGGCTTTCGCGCTGGGCGTCGGCTTGGGCGTGGTGGTCACGGGCTCATCTTTCGGGATGGCGAGCGGTCCGGGTGCGCTGCTCGTAGGCCGCGCGGACCGCCCGGTTGGACAGGGCGGCGAGTTGGTCGGGGACAAGGAGGTGATGCAGGGCGTCGCGGGCACGGCCTGGCAGCAGCGCGGCCAACCGGGTCAGGGCGGCTATCTGGCGTGGAATGAAGACCTCGAACCGAGGGCGCAGCACGACGTCGAGCACCGCGTCGGCTACCTGATCTGTCGTCAGGCGTAGAGCGGGGCCGGTCGCGGTGCCCACGGCCAGCTCGGTGTCCACGACGCCGGGCATCACCAAGGACACGTGCACGCCAGTGCCGCGCAGTTCGGCGCGGACGGCTGTGCTGTAGCCGTGGATGGCGTGCTTCGTCGCCGCGTAGGTCGCTTCGCCGGCCGGGGCGACCTTGCTGGCGGCGGAGGCGATGTTGACCACGTGGCCGCGACCGCGTTTCCGCATCCCCGGGATCACGAGTTTCATCCCACGCAGTACGCCGTGGACGTTGACGTCGAACTGGCGCAGGGCGGCTTCCTCCGGCTCCTCCTCGAACGGGCCCACCCACATGATTCCGGCGTTGTTGATCAGTACGTCGATCGGCCCCAGCTGGGTCTCAACGGTGCGCAGGAAGTCTTCGAAGGAATGTGTGTCGGTGACGTCGAGAGACAGCCCGAGCAGCCGTCCACCGGGATGCGCGCCGATGGCATCAGCCGTCTCCATGGCAAGCTCCGCGTCGAGATCGCCGATCGCCACGGCGGCTCCGGCTGCGGCGAGCCGGGTTGCGACGGCACGCCCGATTCCGCGGCCCGCCCCGGTGACCGCGATCACTCGGCCGGTCAGCGGTTCTGTGCGGGGGAGCCTGTCGCGGTCTCTTCGGCTGAACGTGTACGGGTTCCTGGGCGGTGCTGCCACGGTCGAGCCCCTTCCTTGCCCTGAGCATGAGCGGAACGCTGAGCGGCAAGCGGCCCCCACGCGTGTCTGACACGATGCCGTGTCAGATGAACTGACAAGCTAGAGTGTCAGTTCAGAGCACACCGGTGTCAACACCTCTGCGAAGGGAAGGCATGGCCGGCACACAGACCACCGGGCGGCGTTACGGCGGACGCGATGCGGCGCAACGACAGCAGGAGCGCCGCACCCGCCTCATCCAGGCGGGCCTCGACCTGTTCGGCACGGCCCGATACGCCTCGGTCTCCGTCAAGCAGGTGTGCTCGCATGCCGGACTGACCGAGCGCTACTTCTACGAGTCGTTCCGCGACCGCGAAGACCTTCTCGCCGGGGTCTACAACGAGTTGATCGCTACGATCACAGCCGAAACCGCGCAGGCCGCAGCCGCTGCCGCCCCCGATGTCGACGCCCAGCTGCGCGCCGGCCTCGAGGTCTTCATCCGCACACTGGCCGGCGACGCCCGCAAGGCCCGCCTGGTGCTCATCGAGGTCGTGGGCGCCAGCCCCCGCCTCGAAGTGCGCCGCCGTGAGGTCCTGCACGAATTCGCCGCACTGGTCGCCACCGTCGTCGGACCGCACCCTGGCCCGGAAGCCTCCTCCAGCCGGCTCGCCATGACCGCGATGAGCCTGGTCGGCGGAGTCAACGAACTCCTCGTGGACTGGACGCTCGGCCACCAGAACGCCACCGTCGAAGAACTGATCGACCTGTGCTACACGCTGTTCATCGCGGCCTGCCGAACCATCAGCGATCAGCCCTGATCACGCAGGCCCGGATTCCTTCAGGAGCTTGCTGCGCCGGACGGCAGCCCACGACCCCTGTTCAACGGCCCGGCGCACTCGGCGGCCCTGTTTCGATCAGGCAGGCTGGCGAGAACCGTTGCACAATGAACGCAGGTGCGGCGCACCTGCCGGCTATCGACTGTCGGCGCGGGTTGTGCGCATCCACCGTTCGGCGAACGCGTTTGACCGCGGGCTTTGTGGCGGAGCCGGTATGACGGCTGTGCCGTTGTCGGCGAAGACGGCCTCGAGACGCCCTTCAGGGACAGCCGAGGCCATCGAGCTCACCGTGGTGGAAGTTCGGCTGACTCCTGGCAGCTCGTGTTCTCCGGCAACCTCCACCGCTCCCCGCTCGGGGGCCGCCACTTCGAGGCGTTCAGCGAGGGCCCCGTCCTCACCGCCGACCTTGCCGCCGCCTTCGTACGCGGCCTGCAGGACCACGGCGTCGCCGCCACCCCCAAGTATTACGTCGCCAACGACTACGAGACCGAGCGCTTCACCGCCAGCACCGAGGTCTCCCAACGCGCCCTCCGCGAGCTCTATCACGTTGGTTCTCGGTACTGCCTGATCGTCGTCGAGGGGAGGCCGCTGCTGTCGGGCTTCGTGCGGGCGATGGTTGTTGTAGTGGCAGGCGTATGTGTCGAGCACCCGTCGAGCGTGGGCTTCGTTCAAGATCAGCAGATGATCGAGGACCTTGCGTCGGAGCGTCCCGGTGAGCCTTTCGCAGTGCGCGTTCATGCGTGGGGACTGCCGTGCTGTCGTTCCCGCAGCTCTGGATGTCCAGCGTGTCCAGAACTGTAGGTTCACGCGCGCCGTGGCATCGGCGCTTGGGGGCGTCGCGGTGTGGTCGGGAACTGTCCGCCGCTTGGGCTTGCGTGCCGAAACTGATCGGTTTACGGTGGTGGAAACTGATCGGTTTCTCGCCGTGGGGGCGAGTGTGAAAACCAGACTCACCAGGAGATCGGATGACTACCGCGCGCGACGCCGATCGGCAAAGGCCGGAGCCGGAGCTTCCGGCGAAGCTGGCCGCGCACCCGTCGGTGCAGGCCGTACTCGCCCGGCGCAGGGCCGGTGGGGAGGCAAACCCGCCGGCGGTGATCGACGCGGCCTGGCTGCGCGAACTCTGCCTGGCGGCCGGTGCGGACGACGCGGCCGCGGTCAGCTTGGACCACCCCGACCTTGTCGGCGAGCGGGAGCACGCGCTGGCCGCGTTGCCCGGCACGCGCACCCTGATCGCGATGGTGGTCCGGATGAACCGCGACAACTGCCGCTCCCCGGCCCGCAGTGTGGCCAACCAGGAGTTCCACCAGACCGACGAGCAGGCCAACCACGCCGCTCGCAGTGTCACCCAAGCACTGCAGGACGCCGGCTACCGCGCGCTCAATCCGTCGGTTGGCTTCCCCCAGGAGATGGACCGCTTCCCCAATGAGCGGATCTGGGTGGTGGCGCACAAGACGGTCGCGGTGGCCGCGGGGCTCGGCGTGATGGGTCTGCACCGCAACGTCATCCACCCCAAGTTCGGCAACTTCATACTGCTGGCCACCGTCCTGGTGGACGCCCAGGTGAGTGAGTACGGGCAGGCGCTGGACTACAACCCCTGCATCGACTGCAAGTTGTGCGTCGCCTCCTGTCCGGTCGGCGCCATCAGCAAGGACGGAGACTTCGACTTCCTCGCCTGCACCACGCACAACTACCGCGAGTTCATGAGCGGGTTCACCGACTGGGCGCAGACCGTGGCCGACAGCCAGGACGCCGCCGACTACCGCTCCCGGGTCACCGATTCCGAGGGTGCCTCCATGTGGCAGAGCCTGGCCTCTCCGCCTGGCTACAAGTCCGGCTACTGCATGGCCGTCTGCCCCGGCGGCGAGGACGTCCTGGGCCCGTACCTGGAGGACCGCAAGACCTTCATGGGCACCGTGCTGCGACCGCTCCAGGACAAGAGGGAAACCCTCTACGTCCTGCCGGGCTCACACGCGCAGGAATACGCCCAGCGCCGCTTCCCGCACAAGCCCGTCAAGGAAGTCACCGGCGGGTGGCAGCCCCCGGCGAAACGCCCCTCATCCTCCTGACCCGGTGCACCGCACCCACGCCCGTACTCGGTCGCTCCGGCGTTCTGCGGCGTTCGCGTGCGCCGAGGGTACGAGCCTTCCGAGAGGCGTGGGCCTGCAAGGACGCAGTCCGGTCTCCTCCCGGTGTAGCCGTGTTGTCCAGACCGGAGTAAGTCATGAATGGAATGCACCCCTTCCGCGTCCTGCGAGTCAAGCAGCTGTGGATCGTCAACGGCGTCATCACGGGCGTCCTCGCGCTGCTGTTCACTGTGTTCTACGTCGGCGCCAACATCGATCCGGCCGATCACATGAAGAAGCTGCCCGTCGGTCTGGTCAACGCCGACGCGGGGGCCACTTTCGGCGGCAAGCAGGTCGATCTGGGAGCGCGGATCGCCGAGTCGATCAAGAAGTCCACTGCGGGCGGGGGCAAGATCGACTGGAGGGTGATGGACGAGAAGGAGGTGAAGGAGGAGATCGGCGAGGGCAGGCTGTACGGCGCGCTCGTCGTGCCCGACAACTTCACCTCCTCCGTCACCGCACTGGCCAGCACCGCAGGCACCAAGAGCCCGGTTCGCCCGACGCTGACGGTGCTGACCAACCAGTCCGCCGGCAGCATGGGCTCCAGCCTGGCCCGGACGGCGACGACGCAGGCGGCCGAAAGCGCCTCGCTCCAGGTGGGCAAGGAACTGACCGCGCAGACTGTGGCCGAGCAGGCGAAGCTGCCCGTCGCGGCACGCGTCCTGCTGGCCGACCCGGCCGCCGTCACGGTCAAGGACGGCCATCCGCTCGACCCGCACAGCGGCCTGGGCCTGACCGCGTTCTACTACGCGCTCGTCCTCGTGGTCTGCGGCATGCTCTCCGCCAATGTCATCAGCGGCCAGGCGGACCACGCCCTCGGCTACACCCACAACGACATGGGCCCACTGCGCCTGCACCGCCCACTGATCCGGGCGACCAGGGCGCAGACCCTGGCCATCAGCAGCACGCTCATGATCGCTCTGTCGCTGCTGATGGGCAGCCTGGTCATGGTCGGCGCGGTCGGCATCATGGGCATGGACGCCTCCCATCTGCCGCTGCTGTGGCTGTACTCGGTGTGTACCATCGCGGTCTCCGGGATCGGTGCGCTCGCCCTCCTTGCCGTGTTCGGCACGCCCGGCATGCTAGTGGTCACGCTCGTCTTCATCGGGATGGCGGTGCCGACGGCCGGTGCCACCACTCCCATCGAGGCGCTGCCCGGCTTCTACCGCTTCCTCGCGGAGTTCGAGCCACTGCGGCAGATCACCGGCGGTATCCGCTCGATCCTCTACTACGACGCCCAGGCCGACGCCGGCCTGGCCCGAGGATGGGTGATGATGGCCGCCGGTCTCGTGGTGGCCGTGCTGTTCGGCTTCGGTGTGACGGGCTGGTACGACCGCAAGGGGCTGCACCGTATCCCCGCCGAGACGAAGCCTGATGGGACCGCCGTCCCGGTGTAGCGGAACGTCGCCCCGGGCGGGTTCGGCTGTTCGTGGCGCAGGACATCGCCCCGACACACCTTGGAAACCGATCGGTTTTTAATTCGATGAAATCGAGTTACCCTCCCAGTATGACCACCGAGGTGAAGTCAAGTTCCCGAGAGCGGCTGCTGGAGGCGGCGGCCACGCTCACCTACCGAGACGGTGTCGGCATCGGTGTCGAGGCGCTGTGCAAGGCGGCGGGGGTGTCGAAGCGCTCCCTGTACCAGCTATTCGACAGCAAGGACGAACTGCTGGCGGCGAGCCTGGAGGAGCGCGCCTCCGCCTTCGTGGCGAAGCTCTTGCCCGCGGCGGACGATGGCAGCTCACCCCGCGATCGGATCCTGCGGGTCTTCGAGAACGTGGAATCGCAGGCGGGTGCTCCCGAGTTCCGAGGCTGTCGGTACTTGGCGGTGCAGATCGAGCTCAAGGATCAGAGCCACCCTGCGAGCCAGGTGGCGCACCGGATCAAGGGAAACCTCACAGCCTTTTTCCGTGCCGAGGCCGAAGAGGGTGGCGCGAGCGATCCGGACCTGCTGGCCCGGCAGCTCAGCCTGGTCTTCGACGGCGCCAGCGCCCGTGCGGGGATCGGGGCCGACAACCTCACGGGGCTCATCGCGCCCACTGTGGTCACCCTGCTCGATGCGGCAGACATGCGCTGACCGCATCGACGCTTCGACAGGCTCGGTGACTGATGTGCTCCGCGAGTAGATGCCCGTCCGGCGGCGGCCGGAGCAACTCCCACGGCTTCATGCCTCCCGGGGGTCGGGAGGCGGCCCGAGGGGCCGTGCCGGTGTGGATCGCCCTGTATCTCGGCGGTTGCCGCGATGGCGTATCCCGGGGCGTAGGCATGCGCGTTGGAGGGAGGGCTGCTCGCGGCCCTTCCATCTGTGGTCGGCGATGCGGCCCGGGATCGGCCGCGTCTTGGGCTTGCGCATGGAAACCGATCGGTTTACGGTTGGAGAAACCGATCGGTTTTCAATGGTTCCGGGAGTCCATGATGACGACACATCGGCCGGTGGCACTCGTGACGGGTGCGTCATCCGGCATCGGGAAGGCGGCCGCGCTCGCGCTGGTCGAAGCGGGTTTCGACGTGGTCGGCACAAGCCGCGATACCTCGCGCGCCGCCCCCCTTGACGGCGTGACCTTCCTCGACCTCGACGTGGCCAGTGACGCGTCGGTCACCGCCGTGGTCCAGCAGGTGATCGACCGGTTCGGGCGGATCGATGTCCTGGTGAACAACGCCGGTATGGGATTGATGGGTGCGGCCGAGGAGAACTCCGTCGCGCAGGCCCAGGGCGTCTTCGACGTCAACGTCTTCGGGGTGATGCGTATGGTGAAGGCAGTCCTGCCGCACATGCGTGCACGGGGACGCGGACGCATCATCAACCTCTCTTCCGTGCTCGGCTTCCTCCCCTCGCCTTACATGGCCGTCTACGCCGCGTCCAAGCATGCGATCGAGGGGTACTCCGAGTCCCTGGACCACGAGATCCGCGAGCACGGTGTCCGGGCTCTTCTCGTCGAACCCGCCTACACCAGCACCGGATTCGAGGCCAACAGTCCGCGGCCCGACACGCCCCTGCCGGTCTACGCGGACCAGCGGAGAGCCTTCGACCGCATGATGGAAACAGCGATCAAGGACGGCGATGATCCCGGCATCGTCGCCAAGGTGATCGTCGCGGCAGCGACCGACCCGAAGCCGAAGCTGCGCTACACCGCCGGTCCCACGGCCGGACGCGCAAGCACACTGCGCCGCATCGCTCCTGCCGGGGTCTTCGACAAGCAGATCCGCAAGCTCAACCAGCTGGCCGGCTGACACCTGCCCGCACCCCAGCACACCCGCAAGGGTCGGATGTCCCGGCGCAGATTGCGGGTGCCGATAAATCATCTGCGCAGCTCAGGCGGCGTGCTGGTACTGGTGGAGCGTTCCGCCGAGCCGGTCTCGTCTGTGGATTTCCAGGTGGGTGAGCTGGGCTTGTTGGGTGATGGGGGTGGGTAGTGGGCGGCATGGGGCGGCGTTTCTCAGGGTTCTGTGCGGGCGGTGTCCGTTGTAGAAGGATTCGTACTCGCGTAGTGCGTGGAGGAGGTGGCTCTGGTTCCAGGTCAGGGTCCGGTCCAGGAGTTCGGTGCGGCAGGTCTTTATCCAGCGCTCGATGAGGGAGTTCATCCGGGGTATCCGAATGCCGGTGGTGACGACTTTCAGTCCGGCATCGGCCATCAGGGCGTCGAAGGCGGTTGTGAACTTCGAGTCTCGGTCGTGGATCAGGAACCGTGCTCTGCTGCCCGCATCTTCGAGGTCCATGAGGAGGTTGCGTCCGAGCTGCACGATCCAGTCGCCGGTCGGATGTGCGTTGGCGCCCAGAATTCTGATGCGACGGGTGGTGTGCTCGATGACGGCGAAGACGTACAGGCGCGCTCCGGTCAGCGTGCGGACTTCGAAGAGGTCGCAGGCGAGAAGGGCCTCGGCCTGGCCGCGGAGGAAGCCGGCCCAGGTGGTGCTCTGCCGTTCGGGCGCGGGTGGGATGCCGTGCTCGCGGAGGATCTCCCAGACGGTGGAGGCGGCGACCTTGATCCCCAGTGCTGCGAGTTCGCCGTGGATCCGGCGATATCCCCACGCGGCATTTTCCCTGGCCAGGCGCAGGACGAGGGCGCGGATCGAGCGGATGGTGCGGGGGCGTCCGCGTCGCTTGGGTACGCAGGTCGCGGCATGGCGCCGCCTGAGCAGCTCCCGATGCCAGCGCAAGACCGTCTCGGGGCGGACCAGCAGTAGAAGGTGCCGCAGTCTGTCTTTGGGCAGGTGGTGCAGAAGGCCGGCGAGGACAGCGCGATCACTGTCACTGAAGGCAGGCTTGCCGACCTGACGCTGCAGGACCAGCAGTTGGTGCCGGAGCACCAGGATCTCGATGTCTTTGTCTCTGTTGCTCATCGGCAGGAGGCGTAGGAACGCCAGGGCGTTGGTCGCGGCGAGGTAGGCCAGACGCAGCAGCACGACAGATCATGATGCCGCCGGCGCCTTGCACAAGTGAAGACGCTGGGACGAGCGTCGGCCAAAGTCGAAGACCTCTGAACAAGCTGTCACCTGCGTGGATGAATTACCGGCACCCGCACTGTCCGGCAGTGAGCACGAACGCGAGGGGCCGGCACCGGGCATCCGCTGCGAGGTGGATCTTCGTGGTCAGTCCGCCGCGCGACCGGCCGATGGCGTGGTCGGGCGGCTCGCCGGCCGGGGCCCCTTTTTGCGGGCCCCGGCCGCGTGCTGGTGAGCCCGCACAATCGTGGAGTCCACCGAGACGGCCCAGGTCAGGTCCTCATCGGCGTCGGCCTGGGC
>NZ_RIBZ01000128.1:0-795 GCF_003721215.1 Streptomyces botrytidirepellens | reverse complement strand
GCCGACGCACGCTGGCCACCCTCAACCTGCCCGGCCAGGCGATCTGTCCCGCCCACCGCCCCGCGCCCCTCCCGGCCCGGCCCGGGGGGTTTGCGGGGCTTGCCCTCGCCTGGGGGAGTGTGGGTGGTGCCGGACGGGATGCTCCCGCACCACCCCCCGAGGTGTTGGTTGAAGCCTCCGGCGGTCGGGTCGCCCCCACCATCCCCCAGGGGGCGGCTCGGCACCCCGTTCCGCCTTCCCAGGCCGCCGTGTCGGAGCCAAGCACCCCATCACTGGCCCCGGGAGTGCCCGGGGAAGGCCCGCCGTGCCGCTGTGCCCGGCCCTGGCCTCCGGGCTCATGCNGGAAGGCCCGCCGTGCCGCTGTGCCCGGCCCTGGCCTCCGGGCTCATGCACCTGTCCACGACAAACCTGTCCACGACAACGAGAGGGACCCCCGTAGTCATGTCTGTCGAGAATTCGACCCCGAACGTCATTCGCTTCGAAGCTCCGGCCCCGCCGGTCCCGCGCCTGAGGGCGCAGCGCGAGGCGTTCGCCGCAGCACTCCGCGAGCGTTCCGGTGAATAGGCCCTGTTCGGCCAGGACCACACGCCGGGCTGTGCCCGCCAAGGCGCCTATGAGATCCGCCGCGCGATGGGCCCGAGGAACAAGGAGTTCGCCCCGGCCGGGACGTTCGAGGCCGAATGCCGGACGATCTTCGGAGAGCATCGCATCTATCTCCGGCACGTGCCCGCCCCGGACCCTGGGCTGCCCGATGACAAGCCCGATCAGTGACCGGAATGCGGCGTCACTGTCTTC
>NZ_RIBZ01000145.1:0-59666 GCF_003721215.1 Streptomyces botrytidirepellens | reverse complement strand
CGCGGGCACGCTCGCGCCGGTGCTGCGCGGACTGGTCCGGGTGCCGGTGCGGCGCGCGGTGGACACCGCCGCGGGCGGCGCGGCCGGGCTGGCGGAGCGGCTGGCCGGGCTGAGCACGGCCGAGCAGGACCGGGCGCTGCTGGACCTGGTCCGTACGCAGGTGGCCGCCGTCCTCGGCTACGCGGGCCCGCAGGCCGTCGACGAGGGCCGGGCGTTCAAGGACCTGGGCTTCGACTCGCTCACCGCCGTCGAACTGCGCAACCTCCTCCGCGAGGCGACCGGGCTGCGGCTGCCGCCGACCCTCGTCTTCGACTACCCGACCTCGGCCGCGCTGGTGGGCCACCTGCGCGACGAGATCATCGGGGACCGGGCCGCCGAGGCGATCGTGCCCGCCCAGGTGACCACCGCGGCCGACCAGGACGACCCGATCGCGATCGTCGCGATGAGCTGCCGCTTCCCCGGTGGCGTACGGTCGCCCGAGGAGCTGTGGCAGCTGCTGCTCGCCGGGGACGACGCCATCACCCCGTTCCCCGCCGACCGCGGCTGGGACCTCGCCACCCTCTACAGCGACGACCCGGACCTCGAAGGCACCAGCTACACCCGCGAGGGCGGCTTCCTGCACGACGTCGCCGACTTCGACGCCCCGTTCTTCGGGATCTCGCCGCGTGAAGCGCTCGCGATGGACCCGCAGCAGCGGCTGCTGCTGGAGACCTCCTGGGAGGCGTTCGAGCGGGCCGGGATCGACCCCGCGTCGCTGCGCGGCAGCCGGACCGGCGTCTACGTCGGCTCCAACGACCAGGACTATCTGACCCTGTGGCTCAACGAGCCGCAGGGCCTCGAAGGCCACCTCGGCACCGGCNGAGCCGCAGGGCCTCGAAGGCCACCTCGGCACCGGCAACTCCTCCAGCGTGGCGTCCGGCCGCCTCTCCTACGCCTTCGGGCTCGAAGGGCCCGCCCTCACCGTCGACACCGCGTGCTCGTCCTCGGTGGTGGCCCTGCACCTGGCCGCGCAGGCGCTGCGCAACGGCGAATGCTCGCTCGCGCTGGCCGGAGCCGTCACGGTCATGTCGACCCCTGGCGCCTTCCTGGAGTTCAGCCGTCAGCGCGGACTGGCTGCCGACGGCCGGATCAAGGCGTTCTCCGGTGACGCGGACGGCACCAACTGGTCCGAAGGCGTGGGCCTGTTCCTGGTGGAACGGCTCTCCGACGCCCGCCGCAACGGCCACCCGGTGCTCGCCCTCCTCCGCTCCACCGCCATCAACCAGGACGGTGCGAGCAACGGCCTGACCGCGCCCAACGGCCCCTCCCAGCAGCGCGTCATCCGGCAGGCCCTGGCCACCGCCGGGCTGTCGGCCTCCGACATCGACGCGGTGGAGGCCCACGGCACCGGTACGTCCCTGGGCGACCCCATCGAGGCGCAGGCGCTGCTCGCCACCTACGGCCAGAACCGGCCCGAGGGGCGGCCCCTGTGGCTCGGCTCGGTGAAGTCCAACATCGGCCACACCCAGGCCGTGGCGGGCGCCGCCGGAATCATGAAGATGGTCCTGGCCATGCAGCACGGCGCGCTGCCGCAGACGCTGCACGTCGCCGAGCCGACGCCGCACGTCGACTGGTCGGCGGGCGACATCGAGCTGCTGACCGAGGCCCGGCCCTGGCCGGAGACCGACGGCCGCCCGCGCCGCGCGGGCGTGTCGTCCTTCGGCTTCAGCGGCACCAACTCGCACGCCATCATCGAAGCGGCACCGGCTGACGACGACACCGTCTCCGCGGCCGCTCCGGAACGGTCCCTGCCCGTCCTCGCCTGGCCCGTCTCGGGCCGCGACGGCGACGCGCTGCGGGCCCAGGCCACGCGCCTGCACGCCTACGCGGACGGCCACCCCGAGCTGCGCCCGCTGGACCTGGCGTACTCCCTGGCCACCTCCCGCTCCGCCCTGGAACACCGGGCCGTGCTGCTCGGCCGGGACGCGGAACACCTCGGCGAGGGGCTGACGGCCCTGGCCGAGGGGCGCGGCGGCCCCGGGCTCGTCGAGGGCTCGGTGACCGGTGGCCGGATGGCGTTCCTGTTCACGGGACAGGGCAGCCAGCGGCTCGGGATGGGGCGAGAGCTGTACGAGGCGTATCCGGTGTTCGCGGAGGCGCTGGACGCGGTGTGCGCGGAGCTGGACCAGCACCTGGAACGGCCGCTGCGGGATGTTCTCTTCGGGGACGACGCTTCGGTGCTGGACCAGACGGCGTTCACGCAGCCTGCGCTGTTCGCGGTCGAGGTGGCGCTGTTCCGGCTGGTCGAGGCGTGGGGTCTGCGTGCGGACTTCCTGTCCGGGCACTCGATCGGTGAGTTGGCCGCCGCGCATGTGGCGGGCGTGTTCTCGCTGGCGGATGCGTGCGCGCTCGTGGCCGCGCGTGGGCGGTTGATGCAGGAGCTTCCGGCCGGTGGCGCGATGATCGCGGTGCAGGCGTCGGAGGACGAGGTGACGCCGCTGCTGACCGAGCGGGTGAGCATCGCCGCCCTCAACGGGCCCACCTCCGTGGTCATCGCGGGTGACGAGGACGCCGCTCTGGAAATCGCCGCGGCCTTTGAGGCGCAGGGGCGGAAGACCAAGCGGCTGACGGTCAGCCACGCCTTCCACTCGCCGCGTATGGACGGGATGCTGGACGCGTTCCGTGAGGTGGCCGAGGGGCTTTCGTACGAGGCCCCGCGTATCCCGATCGTGTCCAACCTGACGGGCGAGCTGGTCTCCGCCGAGGAGATCACCAGCCCCGACTTCTGGGTGCGCCATGTCCGCGAGGCGGTGCGCTTCCTCGATGGTGTCCGCACCCTCGAAGCGCAGGGCGTGACGACGTACGTCGAGCTGGGCCCCGACGGTGTCCTCACCGCCATGGCGCAGGACTGCGTCACCGCCGACGACAACACCGCCTTCGCGTCCGCCCTCCGCAAGGACCGCCCCGAGGCGGAGGCCGTCACCACGGCGCTCGCCCAGGCGTACGTCCGAGGCGCCGGGGTGGACTGGACGGCGTTCTACGCCGGGGCCGGTGCGTCCCGCGTCGAGCTGCCCACGTACGCCTTCCAGCGCCGCCGCTACTGGCCCGACACCACCCCTGAAGGGGCCGTCGAAACCACCGTGGACGCGGTGGACGCGCGGTTCTGGGACGCCGTGGAGCGCGAGGACTGGCAGTCGCTGGCCACCGAGCTGCGCGTCGAGGGCGACCAGCCGCTCAGCGCGGTGCTGCCCGCGCTGTCGTCGTGGCGCCGCACCCGGCGCGAGGAGTCCGCCGCCGACGGTCGCCTCTACAACGTGACGTGGAAGCCGCGCCCGCAGGCACCGTCCGGTGCCCCGTCCGGCACCTGGCTGGCCGTCGTCCCCGCGAGCCTCGCCGAGGACCCGCGGGTCGCGGCGGTGGCGGACGACCTGGCGCGGCGCGGAGTGCGCGTCGTACGCGTCGAACTGGACGTGGCGGACACCGATCCCCACGCCCTCGCCGTGCATCTCGCGTCGGCCGACGGCCCGGTGGCCGGTGTCCTGTCGCTGCTGGCGCTGGACGAGCGACCGCACCCGGAGCATCCGGCGGTGCCGGTCGGTCTCGCGCTGACCGGTGCGCTGGCCGAGGCGCTGGCGCTGCGGGGCGACGAGGCTCCGGCGCGCCTGTGGTGCGTCACCCGGGGCGCGGTCTCGACCGGGGCCGGCGACGCGCTGGACAGCGCCACCCAGGCCCAGGTCTGGGGCTACGGCCGGGTCGTGGCGCTGGAGCAGCCCGAGCGCTGGGGCGGTCTGGTCGACCTGCCGGACACGCTGGACGAACGGGCGCTGGACCGGCTCGCGGGCGTACTCGCCGGGGCCGACGACGAGGACCAGGTGGCCATCCGGTCCGCCGGGGTCTTCGTACGCCGCCTGGTGTCCGCTCCGCGTGACCCGGCCACCGCGGCCGCCGAGCCGTGGACGCCGCGCGGCACCGTGCTGGTGACGGGTGGCACGGGCGCGCTGGGGCGGCATGTGGCGCACTGGCTGGCCGACCACGGTGCCGAGCGGCTGGTGCTGCTCAGCCGCCGGGGCCCGGACGCACCGGGCGCGGCCGAGATCGTGGCCGAACTGTCCGGCACCGACACCGCCGTGACCGTCGAGGCATGCGACGTGGCCGACCGCGAGGCACTCGCGGCGCTCGTGGAGAAGCTCGCGGCCAACGGCACCCCCGTACGGGCCGTGGTGCACTCGGCGGGCATCTCGCAGGAGCCCGGTACGGGCAGCGAACTCCCCGAGTTCGCCCGGATCGTGGCGGCGAAGACCACCGGAGCGCTCCACCTCGACGCCCTCTTCGGGGAGGGCGCCGAACCGCTCGACGCGTTCGTGCTCTTCTCCTCCATCGCCGGGGTGTGGGGCAGCGGTGGCCAGGGCGCGTACGCGGCGGGCAACGCCTTCCTCGACGCGCTCGCCGAACAGCGCCGCGCCCGTGGCCTCACCGCCACGTCCGTGGCCTGGGGCCCGTGGGCGGAGAGCGGCATGGCCACCGAGGGCGACGCCGAGGAGCAGCTGCGCCGCCGCGGCCTGCCGCCGATGGCGCCGGACCTGAACATGGCCGCCTTCCAGCGGGTGCTGTCCCGCCGGGAGACCGCCGTGACCGTGGCCGATGTCGACTGGGAGCGTTTCGCCCCGTCCTTCACCGCCGCCCGCCCCCGCCCGCTGATCGACGACCTGCCGGGCGTCCGCACCCTGCTGCGGGGCGGCGCCGACGGTGAGTCGGCGGACCGGGGGACGGACGCGGACGGCGCGTCCGCGCTGCGGGAGCGTTTGGCGGCGCTGCCCGCGGGCGACCGTGAGGACGCGGTGCTGGAGGTGGTCCGTACCCATGTGGCCCGCGCCCTCGGTCACTCCTCGGCCGACGAGGTCGAGGCCGGACGCGCGTTCAGCGAGCTGGGCTTCGACTCGCTCACCGCGGTCGAACTGCGCACCCGGCTGGGCGCGGCCACCGGTCTCCGGCTGCCGACGAGCCTCGTCTTCGACTACCCGAACCCGGCCGCGCTCGCTGCGCATCTGCTCGGCGAGCTGGCACCTGCCGCTCCCGGCCACGTTCCGGCTGATGTGGATCTCGATCCGCAGGACGCCGAACTGCGCCGCACCCTGGCCACCATCCCGATGAGCCGGATCCGGGAGGCCGGTCTGCTGGACACGCTGCTCCAGTTGGCCGATCCGCAAGCAGCGACCCCTGGCACGAGCCGCGCCGAAGATGACGCCGAGTCCATCGACGACATGGACGTCCAGCACCTCATCGACATGGCGCTCGACCTCGACGGCCTCGACGGCACCGAATCCTGACGCGGCCCAAGCACGGAGTACACGACACGATGACTACCCCCAACGAAAAGCTCGTTGACGCGCTGCGGGCCTCGCTGAAGGAAACCGAGCGGCTGCGTCGGCAGAACCAGCAGCTCACCGACGCGTCCCGGGAACCGATCGCGATCGTCGGTATGAGCTGCCGGTTCCCCGGTGGCGTCGGCAGCCCCGAGGAGCTGTGGCAGCTCGTCGCGGGCGGCCACGACGCCATCTCGGGGTTCCCGACCGACCGCGGCTGGGACATCGAGTCGCTGTACGACCCGGACCCGGAGCACGAGGGCACCTTCTACGCCCGCGGGGGCGGCTTCCTCTACGACGCGGACCAGTTCGACCCCGGGTTCTTCGGGATCTCGCCGCGTGAGGCGCTCGCCATGGACCCGCAGCAGCGGTTGCTGCTGGAGACGTCGTGGGAGGCGTTCGAGCGGGCGGGCATCGACCCGGCGGTGCTGCGCGGCTCCCGCACCGGCGTGTTCGTCGGCGCGTCCACGCAGGCGTACGGGGCGGGTGAGTACGACCTGCCGGAGGGTGTCGAGGGCCATCTGCTCACCGGCACCGCCTCCAGCGTCGCGTCCGGGCGGCTCAGTTACGCCTTCGGCCTCGAAGGCCCGGCCGCCACCATCGACACCGCATGCTCGTCGTCCTCGGTCGCGCTGCACCTGGCGGTCCAGGCGCTGCGGCAGAGCGAATGCTCGCTCGCCCTGGCGGCGGGCGCGACCGTGCTCGCGTCGCCCGATGTGTTCGTGGAGTTCAGCCGTCAGCGCGGACTGTCCGCCGACGGCCGCTGCAAGTCCTTCGCTGCGTCGGCCGACGGCACCGGCTGGTCCGAGGGCGTGGCCGTGCTGCTGGTCGAGCGGCTGTCGGACGCGGTACGCAACGGCCACCAGGTGCTCGCGGTCGTGCGCGGTTCGGCGGTCAACCAGGACGGTGCGTCGAACGGTCTGACGGCGCCGAACGGCCCGTCGCAGCGGCGCGTCATCCGCCAGGCCCTGGAGAACGCCCGCCTCACGCCCGCCGACGTCGACGCGGTCGAGGCCCACGGCACGGGTACGACGCTGGGCGACCCGATCGAGGCGCAGGCCCTGATCGCCACCTACGGCCAGGACCGGCCGGAGGGGCAGCCGCTGTGGCTCGGCTCGCTGAAGTCGAACATCGGCCACACCCAGAACGTCGCCGGAATCGGCGGCGTCATCAAGATGGTCATGGCGATGCAGCACGGGGTGCTGCCGCAGACCCTGCACGTGGACGAGCCGACGCCGCACGTCGACTGGTCGGCGGGTGACGTGTCGCTGCTCACCGAGGCGCGGGAGTGGCCGGAGACCGAGGGCCGTCCGCGCCGGGCGGGCGTGTCGTCGTTCGGCGTCAGCGGCACCAACGTCCACACCATCATCGAGCAGGCGCCCGAAACCGAATCGGCGGAGGCCGCCCCGGCTCCGACGGTGGCCCCCGCCATGCTCCCGTGGGTCCTGTCCGGACGCGGCGCCGCCGCGCTGCGCGCCCAGGCCGAGCGCCTGGCCGCGCACGTCCAGACCCACCCCGACCTGCGCCCGCTCGACCTCGGCCACGCGCTCGCCACCACCCGGTCCGCCTTCGACCACCGCGCGGTGGTCGTCGCGGGCGACCGCGACGGCTTCCTGACCGGGCTCGGCACCCTGGCGACCGACGGGGACACCCCGGGGCTGGTGCAGGGTTCGCCGGTGCCGGGCAAGGTGGCGTTCCTGTTCACCGGGCAGGGCAGCCAGCGGCTGGGGATGGGGCGTGAGCTGTACGAGGCGTATCCGGTGTTCGCGGAGGCGCTGGATGAGGTGTGCGCGGAGCTGGACCAGCACCTTGAGCGACCGCTGCGGGATGTGCTGTTCGGGGATGACGCTGCGGTGCTGGACCAGACGGGGTTCACTCAGCCTGCGCTGTTCGCGGTCGAGGTGGCGTTGTTCCGGCTGGTCGAGGCGTGGGGTGTCAAGCCGGACTTCCTGTCCGGGCACTCGATTGGTGAGCTGGCTGCCGCGCATGTGGCGGGTGTGTTGTCGCTTGCGGATGCTGCGAAGTTGGTGGCGGCTCGTGGGCGGTTGATGCAGGAGCTTCCGGCCGGTGGCGCGATGATCGCGGTGCAGGCGTCGGAGGACGAGGTGGCCCCGCTGCTCACCGAGTGCGTCAGCATCGCGGCCCTCAATGGGCCCACGTCTGTGGTCATCGCGGGTGACGAGGACGCGGCGCTGGAGATAGCCGCCGGTTTCGAGGCACAGGGTCGTAAGACCAAGCGGCTCACGGTCAGCCATGCGTTCCACTCGCCGCGTATGGACGGGATGCTGGAGGCGTTCCGCGAGGTGGCGCAGGGGCTGTCGTACGAGGCCCCGAAGATCCCCATCGTGTCGAACCTGACCGGCACCGTGGTGTCCGCCGAGGAGATCACGACTGCCGATTTCTGGGTGCGTCATGTCCGTGAGGCGGTGCGTTTCCTCGACGGTGTCCGGGCCCTCGAAGGCAAGGGCGTCACGACGTTCATCGAGCTGGGCCCGGATGGTGTGCTCTCTGCGATGGGGCAGGAGTGTGTGTCCGGTGAGGAGGCGGCGTTCGTCTCCGTCTGCCGCAAGGACCGCTCCGAGGTGGAGTCGCTGACGACCGCTGTCGCGCGGGTGTTTGTGCGGGGCGTGGCGGTGGACTGGGCTGGCTTCTTCGCGGGGACCGGTGCGTCCCGCGTGGACCTGCCGACGTATGCGTTTCAGCATGAGCGGTTCTGGCTGGAGCCGGGCGCCGGGTCTGTGGGTGATGTGGCGTCGGTGGGGTTGGAGCTGGCGGGGCATCCGTTGCTGGGTGCGGCGGTGTCGTTGGCGGAGTCCGACGGGCTGTTGTTCACGGGTCGGTTGGGTGTGGATTCGCATCCGTGGCTGGCCGACCATGTGGTGCGCGGTGCGGTCGTGGTGCCGGGTACGGCGTTTGTGGAGTTGGCGGTGCGGGCCGGTGACCAGGCCGGTTGTGACCATCTCGATGAGCTGACCTTGCATGCGCCGCTGGTGCTGCCCGAGCGTGGCGGTGTCCGGCTTCAGGTCACCGTCGGCGCCCCGGACGAGGGCGGACGGCGATCCCTCACCGTCTCCTCCCGCGCCGAGAACGCCGCCCCCGACGCGGCATGGGTCCGCAACGCGAGCGGTGTGCTGGCCTCCGGTGCCCCGAGCCCGTCGTACGACCTGACCGAGTGGCCGCCGACCGCCGCCGAGGCGATCGAGACCGACGCGCTCTACGGCCGACTGGCCGAGGCGGGCGTGCAGCACGGCCCGCTGTTCCAGGGCCTGACGGCGGCCTGGCGGCGCGGTGACGAGCTGTTCGCCGAGGTCCGGCTGCCGGAGGACGCCAACCCCGGCGCCGAGCGGTTTGCCGTACACCCGGCGCTGCTGGACGCCGCCCTGCACACCCTGTGCGCCAACGGGGATGCCCCGCAGCTGGCCGCGGACTGGCAGGGCGTCTCCCTGTACGCGGAGGGCGCGTCCGCGCTGCGCGTACGGATCGGGTCGGCCGGAGCCGACACCGTGAGCGTGGCACTCGCCGACGCCGCGGGTGAGCCGGTCGCCACCATCGACGCACTGCGCTGCCACCCGCTCCCCGAAGACCTCGGTGGCGACGCGGACGCACAGTGGCAGCACCTGTTCCGGCTGGAGTGGGTGGCTCCCCAGGCCCCGCAGGCCGCCGAGGCCGGACCGGACGCCGTCGCCCGCCGCGTCGTCCTCGGTGACGAGGACCCGTACGCCATGGTCGCGAGCGGCGTGGCCGCCACCTCCGTACCGGACCTGGCGGCGCTGAGCGCGTCCGTCGAGGCGGGAGACGCCGCCGCGCCGGAGCTGGTGTTCGCCTCCTTCGCGCCCGTACCGCAGGGCCCGGACAGCGGCCCGGACGAGGACGTGGCCGGAGCCGCCCACCGGGAGGCGCAGCGCGCGCTGGCCCTCGTCCAGGAGTGGCTGGCCGACGAGCGGTTCGCGGACGCGCGGCTCGTGGTGGTCACCCGGGGCGCGCTGGCCGCCGGGGACGAGGAGCAGGTCACCGACCTGGCGCACGCCCCGCTGTGGGGTCTGGTGCGTTCCGCCGAGACCGAGAACCCGGGCCGTTTCGTCCTCGTGGACCTCGACCACGACCCCGACGAAGCCTCCTCCGTCGCCGCGCTGTCCGACGCCCTGGCCACCGGGGAGCCGGAGCTGGCCGTTCGTGCGGGCCGCGCCCTCGCGCCCCGCCTGGCCCGTGCCACGACGGAGGACCGTACCAACGGCGCCGCTCCGGCGTTCGACGCCGATGGCACCGTCCTCATCACCGGCGGCACCGGCGCCCTGGGCCGTCTGCTCGCCCGCCACCTGGTCGCCGAGCACGGCGTACGCCACCTGCTGCTCACCAGCAGGCGCGGCGCGGACGCCGACGGCGCCGCCGAGCTGGCCGCCGAACTCCGCGAGCAGGGCGCCGAGATCACCCTCGCCGCCTGTGACGCCGCGGACCGCGACGCGCTCGCCGCGACCTTGGCCGCCATACCGGCCGAGCACCCGTTGACGGCCGTCGTGCACACCGCCGGTGTGCTGGACGACGGCACGGCGGCCGCCCTGACGCCCGAGCAGCTGGACCGCGTCCTGCGCCCCAAGGTCGACGCGGCCTGGAACCTGCACGAGCTGACGCGTGGCCGCGCCCTCTCCGCGTTCGTCCTGTTCTCCGCCATCGCGGGCACGCTGGGTGGTGCGGGCCAGGCCAACTACGCCGCCGCCAACGTCTTCCTCGACGCGCTCGCCGGACACCGCCGCGCCACCGGTCTGCCCGCCACCTCGCTGGTGTGGGGCCTGTGGGCCGAGTCCGGTGGCATCACCGGCGATCTGAGCGAGACCGATCTGCTGCGGCTGGCCCGCAGCGGCATGGGCGCGCTGTCCGACGACGAGGGCATGGCGCTGTTCGACACCGCCTGCTCCACCGGCCGCACCATGCTGATCCCGGCCCGGCTCGACCTCGCGGCGCTGCGTACCGCCGCCGGCACGGGCCCGGTTCCGGCCCTGCTGCGCGGGCTGATCCGTACGACCGGTCGGCGCACCGCGGCGGGCGCGCTCGCCGCCTCCGGCTCGTCCCTGGCCCAGCGGCTGCGCGCGCTATCGGCGAGCGAGCGCCGCCGTACGCTGCTGGACCTCGTCCGCACCCACGTGGCCACGGCCCTCGGCCACGCCTCCGCCGATGCCATCGAGGCGCGCCGGGCCTTCAAGGAGCTGGGCTTCGACTCGCTCACCGCCGTCGAGCTGCGCAACCGGCTCTCCGGCGCCACCGGGCTCAAGCTGCCCACCACGATCGTCTTCGACTACCCGAACCCCGTCGCCCTCGCGGACCATCTGCGCGCCGAACTCCTCGGCCCGGACGCCGACTCGGGCGACGAGGACGACCGGCAGCCGGACACCGCCGGCACGGCCGCCCCCCTCGCCGACGACCCGATCGCCATCGTCGCCATGGGCTGCCGCTACCCCGGCGATGTGCGCTCGCCCGAGGACCTGTGGCAGCTCGTGGCCACGGACGCCGACGCCATCACCGGATTCCCCGTCAACCGCAACTGGGAGGTCCAGTGGACGGACGAGGACGCCGACGCGGCGCCGTCCGACTACGCCCGCAGCGGTGGCTTCCTGCATGACGCGGACCTCTTCGACGCCTCGTTCTTCGGCATCTCGCCGCGCGAGGCGCTCGCGATGGACCCGCAGCAGCGGCTGCTGCTGGAAACCTCCTGGGAGGTGTTCGAGCGCGCCGGTATCGACCCGGACGCGCTGCGCGGCCGCTCGGTCGGCGTGTTCGTCGGCGCCGCCTACAGCGGCTACGACGCGGGCCTCGAACAGGCCGGCGCGGAGGTCGCGGGCCATGTGATGACGGGCAACGCGGGCAGCGTCATGTCCGGCCGCATCGCCTACGCCCTCGGCCTCGAAGGCCCCGCGGTCACCGTCGACACTGCGTGCTCGTCGTCGCTGGTGGCGCTGCACTGGGCCATCCAGGCGCTGCGGCAGGGCGAATGCACCATGGCCCTCGCGGGCGGTGTCACCGTGATGACGACGCCCGGCCACTTCACCGAGTTCGGCCGCCAGGGCGGCCTCGCCGCGGACGGCCGCTGCAAGGCGTTCGCCTCCGGTGCGGACGGCACGGGCTGGGGCGAGGGCGTCGGCATGCTGCTGGTGGAGCGGCTGTCGGATGCCCGGAAGAACGGCCACCAGGTGTTGGCGGTCGTGCGCGGTTCGGCGGTCAACCAGGACGGTGCGTCGAACGGTCTGACGGCGCCCAACGGCCCGTCGCAGCAGCGTGTCATCCGCCAGGCGCTGGCCGGTGCGGGCCTGTCCGCCGCCGAGGTGGACGCCGTTGAGGCGCACGGTACGGGGACGACGCTGGGCGACCCCATCGAGGCGCAGGCGCTGCTCGCCACGTACGGCCAGGACCGCGATGCCGACCTGCCGCTGTGGCTCGGCTCGGTCAAGTCCAACATCGGCCACGCCCAGGCGGCGGCCGGTGTCGCCGGAATCATCAAGATGGTCATGGCCATCCGTCACGGCCTGCTGCCGCGGACGCTGCACGTGGACGCGCCGTCGCCGCACGTCGACTGGGCGGACGGCGCGGTGTCGCTGCTGACGGAGGCGCGGGAGTGGCCGGAGACGGGCCGTCCGCGCCGGGCGGGTGTGTCGTCATTCGGCATCAGTGGCACCAACGCGCACACCATCATCGAGCAGGCGCCCGTACTCGTCGTTGACGAGACGCAGCCGGAGAACCGGCCGACCGGTGTGCTGCCGTACGCGCTGTCCGCACAGGGCACCGACGCCCTGCGGGCCCAGGCCGAGCGGCTGTACGCCCACCTCACGGCGCACCCCGCCCTCGCACCGGCCGATGTCGCCCACACCCTGGCCACCGGCCGCGCCGTGCTGGACCAGCGCGCGGTGCTGGTCGCCGACGGCCGGGACGAACTGCTGCGCGGGCTCGACGCGCTGGCCCGGGGCGAGTCCGCTCCGGGGCTCATCGACGGCACGGCCGCCGAGGGCGATGTGGCGTTCCTGTTCACGGGCCAGGGCAGCCAGCGGCTGGGGATGGGCCGTGAGCTGTATGACGCCTATCCGGTGTTCGCGGAGGCGCTGGATGCGGTGTGCGATGCGCTGGACCCGCATCTTGAACAGCCCCTGAAGACGGTCCTGTTCGGGCACGATGCGGCGGTCTTGGACCAGACGGCGTTCACTCAGCCTGCGCTGTTCGCGGTCGAGGTGGCGTTGTTCCGGCTGGTCGAGGCGTGGGGTCTGCGTGCGGACTTCCTCTCCGGGCATTCGATCGGTGAGCTGGCCGCCGCGCATGTGGCGGGTGTGTTCTCGCTTGCGGATGCTGCGAAGTTGGTCGCTGCGCGTGGTCGTTTGATGCAGGAGCTTCCGGCCGGTGGCGCGATGGTCGCCATCCAGGCCACCGAGGACGAGGTGGCGCCACTGCTCACCGAGCGCGTGAGCATCGCTGCTGTGAATGGCCCGACGTCCGTGGTCATCGCGGGCGACGAGGACGCGGCGTTGGAGATCGCCGCGTCGTTCGAGGCGCAGGGTCGTAAGACCAAGCGGCTCACGGTCAGCCACGCCTTCCACTCGCCCCGCATGGACGGCATGCTGGAGGCGTTCCGCGAGGTGGCGCAGGGTCTGTCGTACGAAGCTCCGCGCATCCCCATCGTCTCCAACCTGACCGGGGATGTCGTCTCCACCGAGGAGATCACCACCCCGGACTTCTGGGTGCGCCATGTCCGCGAGGCGGTCCGCTTCCTCGACGGTGTCCGCACCCTCGAAGCGCAGGGCGTCACCACCTTCGTCGAGCTGGGCCCGGACGGTGTCCTCACCGCCATGGCCCAGGAGAGCGCCACCGGCACCGGTGCGGCGTTCGTGGCCGCACTGCGTGCGGGACGTTCCGAGACGGAGGCCCTGACCACCGCTCTCGGCCGACTGCACGTCCGTGGGGTGGCGCCGGACTGGGCGGCGTACTTCGCCGGGACCGGTGCGTCCCGCGTCGACCTGCCCACGTACGCCTTCCAGCACCGTCGCTACTGGCCCGAGGCGCCGGTGGCGGGCCTCGCCGCCGCCGGTGTCGACGGCTGGCGGTACCAGGTGTCGTGGAAGCCGCTCTCGCTGGGTTCCGCGTCCCGCATGTCCGGTGTCTGGCTCGTCGTCGCCCCCGCCGAGGACGCGGAGGCGGACACGTGGACGGCCGGTGTCGTCCGCACGCTCACCGAGCGCGGCGCCGAGGTGCGGCAGCTCGCGCTGGTGGCCGAGGACCGCGCGGGCATCGCCGAGCAGCTGCGTACGGTGGCCGATGGCGGCCCCGTCGCCGGGGTTCTCTCGCTGCTGGGCGCCGGGGACGCCGATGCCCTGCTGTCCACGGCCGCGCTCGTGCAGGCGCTGGGCGACGCCGCGATCGACGCGCCGCTGTGGTGTGCGACGCGGGGCGCGGTGTCGACGGGACGTCAGGGCGAGGTCGTGGACCCGGCCCGGGCGCGGGTCTGGGGCCTGGGCCGCGTCGCGGCCCTGGAGCTGCCCGACCGCTGGGGCGGTCTGGTCGACCTGCCCGAGACCCCGACCGACCGGGTGCTGTCGCGGCTGGCAACGGTACTGGCCGGGTCCGGGGGCGAGGACCAGATCGCGGTCCGCCCGTCCGGTGTCTTCGGCCGCCGCCTCGCGCACGCCACCGCACGGCCGGTGCCGGAGTCCGAGAGCTGGAGCGCTCGCGGCACGGTCCTGGTGACGGGCGGTACGGGCGCCCTGGGCGCCCAGGTGGCCCGCTGGCTGGTCGACAACGGCGCCGAGCACGTGGTGCTCACCAGCCGCCGTGGCCTGGACGCGCCGGGCGCGGCCGAACTGCGCGACGAACTCGCCGCATCGGGCGCCCGCGTGACCGTCGCCGCGTGCGATGTGGCCGACCGGGAGGCCCTGGCCGGGCTGCTGGCCGGGCTGCCCGCCGAGATGCCGCTGACGGCCGTGGTGCACGCGGCCGGTGTGCTGGACGACGGCGTACTGGAGTCGCTGACTCCCGAGCGCATCAGCGGTGTGCTGCGGGCGAAGGCCGACGCCGCGCTCGCGCTGGACGAGCTGACGCGCGACCTGGACCTGTCCGCGTTCGTGCTGTTCTCCTCGACCAGCGGCACAGTGGGCGCCGCCGGGCAGGCCAACTACGCCGCCGCGAACGCCTTCCTGGACGCGCTGGCCGAGCGGCGGCGCGCCGAGGGCCTGCCCGCCACCTCCATCGCCTGGGGCCCGTGGGCCGCGGGCGGCATGGCCGCCGACGAGGCGCTGGAGCAGCGCATGCGCCGCGCCGGTATGCCGCCCATGGATGCCGACCTCGCGCTCGGCGCACTCCAGCGCGCCCTCGACCTGGGCGACGCGGCCGTGACGGTCGCGGACGTCGACTGGGACCAGTTCGCCCCGGGCTTCACCGCCGGGCGGCCCAGCCCGCTGCTGGCCGACCTGCCGGAGGTCCGGCACGCCGCTGTGGCCCCCGGCGAAACGGTGGCCGTCGAGTCGGCGTCCGCGCTGGCCCAACGGCTCCTCGGCCTGCCCGAGGCGGAACGCCACCGGGCGCTGCTGGACCTCGTACGGACCCATGTGGCGGACGTGCTCGGCCACGCCGACGTGTCCGACATCAGCGCCGAACGGGCCTTCCGCGACATCGGTTTCGACTCCCTCACCGCCGTCGAACTGCGCAACGGCCTCAACGCCGCCACCGATCTGCGGCTCCCCGCCACGCTCGTCTACGACTACCCGACGCCGATCGCCCTCGCCGACCACCTGTTCGCCGAGCTGCTCGGCGAACCGGCCACCGCCACCGCCACCGGCGGCGCGCTGACCGCGGGTGCGGCGGCCGACGACGACCCGATCGCGATCGTCGCGATGAGCTGCCGCTTCCCGGGCGGTGTCCACACCCCCGAGGCGCTGTGGCAGCTGCTCGAAGCCGGTACGGACGTGATCTCGGGCATGCCCACCGACCGCGGCTGGGACCTGGCCTCGCTCTACAACCCGGACCCGGACGTCGAGGGCACCTCGTACGCCCGCGGGGGCGGCTTCCTGCACGACGCCGCCGACTTCGACCCCGGGTTCTTCGGGATCTCGCCGCGTGAGGCGCTGGCGATGGATCCGCAGCAGCGGTTGCTGCTGGAGA
Source organism: Streptomyces botrytidirepellens (assembly GCF_003721215.1). NCBI lineage: Bacteria > Bacillati > Actinomycetota > Actinomycetes > Kitasatosporales > Streptomycetaceae > Streptomyces > Streptomyces botrytidirepellens. The sequence goes on along the minus strand of NZ_RIBZ01000145.1, from coordinate 44,196 downwards.
CGTCGTGGGAGGCGTTCGAGCGGGCGGGCATCGACCCGGCCACGCTGCGCGGCTCCACCGCCGGTGTCTTCGTCGGCACCAACGGCCAGGACTATCTGTCGCTGCTGCTGGGCGACTCGCAGGGCCTCGAAGGCCACATGGGCACGGGCAACGCGGCGAGCGTCATCTCCGGCCGACTCGCCTACACCTTCGGCCTCGAAGGCCCGGCGGTCACCATCGACACAGCGTGCTCCTCGTCGCTGGTCGCCCTCCACTCGGCGATCCAGGCACTGCGCGGCGGGGAATGCTCGCTCGCGCTGGCCGGTGGTGTGACCGTGATGTCCACCCCCGGTGTGTTCGTGGACTTCAGCCGTCAGCGCGGGCTCGCCGAGGACGGCCGCATCAAGGCGTTCGCGGCCGGTGCGGACGGCACCGGCTGGGGCGAGGGCGTCGGCATGCTGCTCGTGGAGCGGCTGTCGGACGCCCGCCGCAACGGCCACCCGGTGCTCGCGCTCGTACGCGGCACGGCGGTCAACCAGGACGGTGCGAGCAACGGCCTGACGGCGCCGAACGGCCCCTCGCAACAGCGTGTCATCCGGCAGGCGCTGGCCGGTGCGGGTCTGTCCGCCGCCGAGGTGGACGCGGTCGAGGCGCACGGGACGGGCACCCGGCTGGGCGACCCGATCGAGGCGCAGGCTCTGCTCGCCACGTACGGCCAGGACCGCGACGCGGACCGGCCCCTGCTGCTGGGCTCCATCAAGTCCAACCTCGGCCACACCCAGGCCGCGGCCGGTGTCGCCGGTGTGATGAAGATGGTCCTCGCCATGCGCCACGGGGTGCTGCCGCGAACCCTGCACGTGGACGAGCCGACGCCGCACGTCGACTGGTCGGCGGGTGAGCTGGAGCTGCTGACGGAGGCGCGGGAGTGGCCGCGGACCGAGCACCCGCGTCGCGCGGGTGTATCGTCCTTCGGCTTCAGTGGCACCAACGCCCACGCGGTTCTGGAAGAGGCCCCGGCCCTCCCCACCCTTGAGCCCGCCGAGACCGACGCCGAGACCGATCAGGACACGGCGCTCCCGGTCCTGCTGTCCGCCCGGACCCCGGAGGGGCTGCGCGCCCAGGCCGGGCAGCTGCACACCTACCTGACCGCGCGGCCCGACGTACGGACCGCCGACCTCGGCCACGCGCTGGCCGTCGGCCGCTCGTCCTTCGAGGAGCGGGCGGCGCTGGTCGCCGACGACAGGGCCGGGCTGCTGTCCGGCCTGGAAGCGCTCGCCGAGGGCCGTACGACGGCCGGACTCATCGAGGGCTCGGTGGCCGGTGGCCGGGTGGCGTTCCTGTTCACGGGCCAGGGAAGCCAGCGGCTGGGGATGGGGCGTGAGCTGTACAACGCCTATCCGGTGTTCGCGGAAGCGCTGGATGCCGTATGCGATGCGCTGGATCCGCACCTTGAACGGCCGCTGAAGACGTTGGTGTTCGGGGACGACGCCTCGGTGCTGGACCAGACGGCGTTCACTCAGCCTGCGCTGTTCGCGGTCGAGGTGGCGTTGTTCCGGCTGGTCGAGGCGTGGGGTCTGCGGCCTGACTTCCTCTCCGGCCACTCGATCGGTGAGTTGGCCGCCGCCCATGTGGCGGGTGTGCTCTCGCTCGCGGATGCGGCGAAGCTGGTGGCGGCGCGTGGGCGGCTGATGCAGGAGCTTCCGGCCGGTGGCGCGATGGTCGCGGTGCAGGCGTCGGAGGACGAGGTGGCGCCGCTGCTGACCGAGCGTGTCTCGATCGCCGCTGTGAATGGCCCGACCTCCGTGGTCATCGCGGGTGACGAGGACGGCGCCGTACAGATCGCGGCGACCTTCGAGGCGCAGGGTCGTAAGACCAAGCGGCTCACGGTCAGCCATGCATTCCATTCGCCGCGTATGGACGGGATGCTGGAAGCGTTCCGTGAGGTTGCGGAGGGGCTGTCGTACGAGGCTCCGCGTATCCCGATCGTGTCCAACCTGACCGGTGCCGTGGTGTCCGCCGAGGAGATCACGACTGCCGACTTCTGGGTGCGCCACGTTCGCGAAGCGGTCCGCTTCCTCGACGGCATCCGCACCCTGGAGGCGCAGGGCGTCACGACGTACGTCGAGCTGGGCCCGGACGGTGTGCTGACCGCGATGGCGCAGGAGTGCGTGACCGGGGACGATGCGGCGTTCGCATCCGCCCTCCGCAAGGACCGTCCCGAGGCCGAGGCGCTGTCGATCGCCGTCGCGCGGGCGCATGTCCGGGGCGTGGCGGTGGACTGGGCGGCCTACTACGCCCACACCCGGACCACCCGCGTCGACCCGGCCGAGCTGCCCACGTACCCCTTCCAGCGTCAGCGCTACTGGCCGAAGGTGTCGTCGCTGTTCCTCGGCGATGTCGCGGCCCTGGGCCTGGGCGAGGCCGAGCATCCGCTGCTCGGCGCGCGCGCCGAACTCCCCAGTGCGGACGGGACGTTGTTCACCGGCCGCCTGGCGCTGTCGACGCACCCGTGGCTCGCCGACCACACGATCATGGACACGGTGCTGCTGCCGGGCACCGCGTTCGTGGAGCTGGCGATCCGCGCCGGTGACCAGGTCGGCTGCGACGTGCTGGAGGAGCTGACCCTCGAAGCGCCGCTGGTCCTGCCCGAGGAGGGCGGCGTCCAGCTGCGGCTGTGGGTCGGCGCCGCCGATGACACGGCCCGCCGCCCGCTGGAACTGCACTCCCGCGCCGAGAGCCTGTCGGCCGAGGAGCCGTGGACCCGGCACGCGTCCGGTGTGCTGGCGTCCGGTGGCATGGCGGAGGCGTCGTTCGAGCTGAGCGCATGGCCTCCGGCGGACGCGGCCGAGGTGGAGGTCGGCGACCGCTACGCGGATCTGCGGGACGTCGGCTTCGCTTACGGGCCCTCGTTCCAGGGGCTGCGCAGGGCGTGGCGGCGCGACGGCGAGGTGTTCGCCGAAGTGGCGCTGAACGAGGGAGCGGCCGAGGACGCCGCCGCGTTTGCCCTGCACCCGGCGCTGCTGGACTCCGCCCTCCACGCGCTGGGCCTCGCCGGTCTCGGTGGCACCGAGACCGAGGGGCGGCTGCCGTTCGCGTGGACGGGGATGTCGCTGTACGCGAGCGGTGCGTCGACCCTGCGCGTGCGGATGGCCGCGGTGGACGGCGACGGCGTACGGCTGGAGATCGCGGATACGCACGGTGCGCCGGTCGCGGCCGTGGAGTCGCTGGTGCTGCGCCCGGTTTCGGCCGAGCAGCTCCAGAGCGCGCGTACGGCGTACCACGAGTCGCTGTACCACGTGGAGTGGACACCGGCAGCCCCCGCGGACGTGGCCGACGGCCGCTGGGCGGCGCTGGGCCCGGACGCGTTCGGCCTGGGCGCCACGGCGTACCCGGATCTCGCGGCGCTGGGCGAGGCCGTCGATTCGGGCACGCCGCTGCCGGACCACGTAGTGATCTCCCTGGCACATAACGCCGGTCCGGGGCTGCACTCGGACGGCGCGGCACCGGGGCCGTCCGTGGACGGTGCGGCACTTGAAGACCCGGGTGCGGCAAATCAAGCCCGTCCGGCGATTGAGGACACGCCCGAAGGGCGTCCGGGGCCGTACGCAGACGGCGCGGCACTTGAAGGCCCGGGTGCGGCATCAACAGCCCGTCCGGCGTTTGAGGACCCGGGCCTTGGGGCGGAGCCCCAAGTTTCGGGAAGGGGCGGGGTGGGGGATTCCTCCTCGCCCGCCACCACGGCGCATCAGGCCACCACCCAGGTGCTGGGGCTGTTGCAGCAGTGGTTGGCCGACGACCGCTTCGCGAACTCCCGCCTCGTCCTGCTGACCTCGGGCGCCGTGGCCACCGAGCCCGCTGAGCCGGTGACGGACCTGGCAGCCGCAGCCGCGCGCGGTCTGCTGCGCTCCGCGCAGTCCGAGAACCCGGATCGCTTCCTCCTGATCGACCTCGACGCCGACGAGGACTCGCGGGCCGCGCTGCCCGCCGCCCTCGCGAGCGGCGAGACCGAGGTCGCGGTGCGACAGGGCGTCGTCAAGACGCCACGGCTGGCCCGCACCGCATCCGCGGCGACCGCCAACGCGGCCCCCGCGTGGAACCCGGACGGGACGGTGCTGGTCACCGGCGCGTCCGGTTCGCTGGGCGGCCTGTTCGCCCGCCACTTGGTGGCGGAGCGCGGCGTACGCCACCTCCTCCTGGTCAGCCGCCGCGGCGACCAGGCACCGGGTGCGGCCGAACTCACGCATGAATTGCAGGAGTTGGGCGCCGAGGTCCGATGGGCGGCATGTGACGTGGCGGACCGGGACGCGCTCGCCGCGACCCTCGCCACCATCCCCGCCGAGCACCCACTGACCGCCGTCGTGCACACGGCCGGTGTGCTGGACGACGGTGTGATCGGCTCGCTGACGCCCGAGCGCATCGACCACGTCATGCGCCCGAAGGCGGACGCGGCATGGAACCTGCACGAGCTGACCCAAGGCCTCGACCTGTCCGCGTTCCTGCTCTTCTCCTCGGCCGCCGGTGTCTTCGGCGGTCCGGGGCAGGGCAACTACGCGGCCGCCAACGTCTTCCTGGACGCGCTCGCGCAGCACCGCGCCGCACGCCTTCTGCCCGCCACCTCGCTGGCGTGGGGCCTGTGGGCCGGTGGCGGCATGGGCGACACCCTGGACGAGGCCGAGATCACCCGGATGCGACGGGCCGGAGTGCCCCCGCTGCCGGTGGCGGAAGGACTGCGGCTCTTCGACGCCGCGCTGACCGTCGACGCGGCATCGCTCGTACCGATGCGCCTGGACCTCGCGGCGCTGCGCAACCAGCCCGCGATCTCGCCGCTGCTGCGCGGCCTGGTGCGGGCCCCCGCGCGGCGCGCGGTGGACGCGGTCGCGGCCGGTGGCGACGCGGGGCTTGCGGGGCGGCTGGCCGGGCTGAGCGTGGCGGAGCAGGAGCGGTTGCTGCTGGATCTGGTGCGGGCGCAGGTGGCGACCGTGCTGGGCTACGGCGGCGCGGACACCATCGGTGCCGGTCGGGCGTTCAAGGATCTGGGCTTCGACTCGTTGACGGCGGTGGAGCTGCGTAATCAGCTCAACGCCGTGACCGGGCTGCGGCTGCCCGCGACCCTCATCTTCGACTACCCGGACCCCCAGGTTCTGGCCCGCTACCTGCGGACCGAGCTGGTGGGCGACGAACCGGCGGAGGTGCACACGCCGGTGCCGGTGTCGGCCACCGCCACCGACGACGACCCGATCGTCATCGTCGGCATGAGCTGCCGCTACCCCGGCGGGGTCACCACCCCCGAGGAGCTGTGGCAGCTCGTCACGGGTGCCACCGACGCCATCTCCCCGTTCCCCGCCGACCGTGGCTGGGACCTCGACGCGCTCTACAGCGACGACCCCGACCAGGTGGGCACCAGCTACACCCGCGAGGGCGGCTTCCTGCACGACGCGGCCGAGTTCGACCCGGAGTTCTTCGGCATCAACCCGCGCGAGGCCCTGGCGATGGACCCGCAGCAGCGGTTGCTGCTGGAGACGTCGTGGGAGGCGTTCGAGCGCGCGGGCATCGACCCGACGGCGGTGCGCGGCAGCCGGACCGGTGTGTTCGCCGGCGTCATGTACCACGACTATCTGACGCGGCTGACCGCCGTCCCCGAGGGGCTCGAGGGCTATCTCGGCACCGGTGGCGCGGGCAGCATCGCGTCGGGCCGGGTCGCGTACACCTTCGGTCTGGAGGGCCCGGCGGTCACCATCGACACGGCGTGCTCGTCGTCGCTGGTGGTGCTGCACCTGGCCGCACAGGCGCTGCGCAACGGCGAATGCTCGCTCGCCCTGGCCGGTGGTGTCACCGTCATGGCCACCCCGGACACGTTCGTCGACTTCAGCCGCCAGCAGGGCCTGTCCACCGACGGCCGTTGCAAGTCGTTCGCCGCGTCGGCGGACGGCACGGGCTGGGCCGAGGGCGCGGGCATGCTGCTCGTGGAGCGGCTGTCGGATGCCCGGAAGAACGGCCACCAGGTGCTGGCGGTCGTGCGCGGCTCGGCCGTCAACCAGGACGGTGCGTCGAACGGTCTGACGGCGCCCAACGGCCCGTCCCAGCAGCGCGTCATCCGCGAAGCGCTCACCAGCGCACGGCTCACCACCGCCGATGTCGACGTGGTGGAGGCGCACGGCACCGGTACGACCCTGGGTGACCCGATCGAGGCGCAGGCGCTGCTGGCCACCTACGGCCGGGAGCGGCCGGAGGGGCAGCCGCTGTGGCTGGGCTCCCTCAAGTCGAACATCGGCCACACGCAGGCCGCGGCCGGTGTCGCGGGCATCATCAAGATGATCATGGCGATGCGCCACGGTGTGCTGCCGCAGACGCTGCACGTGGACGAGCCCACCCCGCACGTGGACTGGGCATCGGGCGACCTCGAGCTGCTGACCGACGCCCGGCCCTGGCCGGAACTCGGCCGACCGCGCCGGGCGGCCGTGTCGTCGTTCGGCGTGAGCGGGACGAACGCGCACACCATCCTGGAGCAGCCCCCGGCCCCCGAGGAGGCCCCCGCGACCGCTCCGGTGGCGGAACTGCCGACGGTGCCGTGGGTGCTCTCCGGCAAGACCGAGGCCGCCCTGCGCGGCCAGGCCGAACGGCTCCTGGCCCACCTCGGTACCCACGCCGACCTGGACGCCACGGACGTCGGCTACGCGCTGGCCACCGGCAGGGCGGCCCTGGACCACCGTGCGGTGGCGGTCGGCGAGGACCGCGCCGCGCTGGTCGCGGGCCTGGAGGCGCTGGCGCGGGGTGAGTCGGCCGCGGGGCTCGTCGAGGGCTCGGTGGCGGACGGCAAGGTGGCGTTCCTGTTCACGGGTCAGGGGAGCCAGCGCCTCGGGATGGGCCGTGAGCTGTACGAGGCGTACCCGGTGTTCGCGGAGGCGCTGGACGCCGTATGCGATGCGCTGGACCCGCACCTCGAAACGCCGCTGAAGACGGTGCTGTTCGGGGACGACGCCTCGCTGCTGGACCAGACCGGTTACACCCAGCCCGCGCTGTTCGCGGTCGAGGTGGCGCTGTTCCGGCTGGCCGAAGCCTGGGGTGTGCGCGCGGACTTCCTCTCCGGGCACTCCATCGGCGAGCTGGCCGCCGCCCATGTGGCGGGCGTGCTCTCCCTCGCGGATGCTGCGAAGTTGGTCGCGGCGCGTGGTCGCCTGATGCAGGAGCTTCCGGCCGGTGGCGCGATGATCGCGGTGCAGGCGTCGGAGGACGAGGTGACGCCGCGGCTCACGGAGCGCGTCAGCATCGCTGCCCTCAATGGGCCCACGTCGGTGGTGATCGCGGGTGACGAGGGCGCTGTTGTCGAGATTGCGGCGGGCTTCGAGGCGCAGGGTCGTAAGACCAAGCGGCTCACGGTCAGCCACGCGTTCCACTCGCCGCGTATGGACGGCATGTCGGACGCGTTCCGCGAGGTCGCGCAGGGGCTGTCGTACGAGGCCCCGCGCATCCCGATCGTTTCGAACCTCACCGGAAACGTCGTCTCCGCTGAGGAGATCACCAGCCCCGACTTCTGGGTGCGCCACGTCCGCGAAGCGGTCCGCTTCCTGGACGGCGTTCGCACGCTCGAAGCGCAGGGCGTCACCACCTACGTCGAGCTGGGCCCGGACGGTGTGCTCACCGCCATGGCGCAGGAGTGCATCACCGACACCGCCGCCTTCGTCCCGGCGCTGCGCAAGGGCCGTGCCGAGCCGGAGTCTCTGACCGGTGCTCTGGCCGCGCTGCACACCCGGGGCGTCGCCCTCGACTGGCGGGCCTTCTTCGCCGGTACGGGCGCCGGGCGGGTCGACCTGCCGACGTACGCCTTCCAGCGGCAGCGCTTCTGGGTGGAGAACCCGGAGGAGGTCCGCGAGGCGGTGGCGGCCATGGATTCCGTGGACGCCCGGTTCTGGGAGGCCGTGGAGCGCGAGGATCTGACCGCGCTCGCCGGGGCGCTCCAGTCCGAGGACGCGGACGAGCTGTCCTCGCTGAGCGCCGTCCTGCCGATGCTGTCCTCGTGGCGGCGTCGGCGGAGCGAGCGGTCCACCGTCGACGCCTGGCGCTACCAGGTGACGTGGAAGCCGGTGACCGCCCGTGGCGCTGGGACGCTGAGCGGCCGGTGGCTGGTCGTCGCGCCCACCAAGGGAACAGGCGACGTCTGGGCCGAGGGGATCGTACGGACGCTGTCCGCACGCGGTGCCGAGGCGCAGCGGATCGAGCCGGCCGCCGAGGACCGTGCGGGCATGGCCGAGGGGCTGCGCGAGGCGGTCGCGGAGGGCCCGGTGGCGGGTGTGTTCGCGCTGCCGTCCGTCGCCGCGGGCGCCGATGGCCTGCTCCGTACGGCCGCCCTGACCCAGGCGCTGGTCGACCTGGGCGTGGACGCGCCGCTGTGGGTCGCCACGCGCGGCGCGGTCTCCACCGGCCGGTCCGACGGCTTGGTGGACGCGTGGCAGGCACGGGTGTGGGGCCTGGGGCGGGTTGCCGCCCTGGAGCTTCCCGAGCAGTGGGGCGGGCTCGTCGATCTGCCGGAGACGGCGGACGACCGGGCGCTGTCCCGGCTGGCGGGCGTCCTGGCCGGGATTGACGGCGAGGACCAGGTGGCGGTGCGCGCCTCCGGTGTCTTCGGCCGTCGCCTGACCCGCGCCTCCGTCTCCTCGCGCGGCCGCACCTGGCAGCCGGGCACGGGATCCATTCTGGTGACCGGCGGTACGGGCGCGCTGGGCGCGCAGGTGGCCCGCTGGCTGGTGGCCCGGGGCGCCGCACACGTGGTGCTCACGAGCCGCCGCGGTCTCGACGCGCCCGGCGCGGCCGAGCTGCGGGACGAACTCACCGCCTCCGGGGCCAGGATCACGGTCGCGGCCTGCGACGCCGCCGACCGTGACGCGCTGGCCGCGCTGGTGGCCGGGCTCCCGGCCGAGCTGCCGCTGACGGCCGTCATCCACGCCGCCGGTGTGCTGGACGACGGCGTACTGGAGTCGCTGACGCCCGAGCGCTTCGCCACCGTGCTGCGCGCGAAGGCCGACGCCGCCGCCAACCTGCACGAGGTGACGCGGGAGCTGGACCTCACGGCGTTCGTCCTCTTCTCCTCGTTCGCCGGTTCCATGGGCGCCGCGGGCCAGGCCAACTACGCCGCCGCGAACGCCTTCCTGGACGCGCTCGCCGAGCGCCGCCGGGCCGAGGGCCTGCCCGCCACGTCGATCGCCTGGGGCCCGTGGGCCGAGGGCGGCATGGCCGCGGACGACGCGCTGGAGCAGCGCATGCGCCGCGCCGGTGTGCCGCCGATGGCGGCGGACCTGGCCATCGCCGCGCTCCAGCGTGCCCTGGACCTGGACGAGACGACCGTCATGGTCGCGGACATCGACTGGGAGCGGCTGGCCCCCGGCTTCGCCGCGTCCCGGCCGAGCCCGCTGCTGCGGGACCTGCCCGAGGCGCGCACGGCGCTGGAGGCCGAGGCCGGGCAGACGGCCCGTACGGCCGGTGGCGGCGCGGACGAGACCTCGCTCGCGCAGCGGCTCGCGGCCGTTCCGGCGGCGGAGCGCGCACGCGTGCTGCTGGACCTGGTGCGTTCCGCCGTGGCGGACGTCCTCGGCCACGCCGACGCCGAAGCGGTGGAGGCGAGCCGGGCGTTCAGCGAGCTGGGCTTCGACTCGCTGACCGCCGTCGAGCTGCGCAACCGGCTGAACACCGTGACCGGGCTGCGGCTGCCGCCCACCCTGGTCTACGACTACCCGACGTCGACGGCGCTCGCCGACCACCTCCGCACGGAGTTCCTGGGCGACGAGAGCGCGGTCGACACCGCCACCACGTCCGTGGGCGTCGTGGTCGATGACGACCCGATCGCCATCGTGGGCATGAGCTGCCGCTTCCCGGGCGGGGTGGACTCGCCCGAGGAGCTGTGGCGGCTGCTGTCCTCCGGGCAGGACGCGGTGACGGACTTCCCGGCCGACCGTGGCTGGGACGTCGAGTCGCTGTACGACCCGGAGCCGGGCGCCGAGAACACCACCTACGTCCGAGAAGGCGGATTCCTGGCGGACGCCGGGGACTTCGACGCGGCGTTCTTCGGGATCTCGCCGCGCGAGGCGATGGCGATGGACCCGCAGCAGCGGTTGCTGCTGGAGACGTCGTGGGAGGCGTTCGAGCGGGCGGGCATCGACCCGACGACGCTGCGCGGCCAGCAGGTCGGCGTGTTCGCCGGTACGAACGGCCAGGACTACATGTCGCTCGTCCTCCACTCGCAGGACGGCGGCGACGGCTTCATGGGCACGGGCAACGCGGCCAGTGTGATGTCCGGCCGGGTGTCGTACGCGCTGGGCCTGGAGGGCCCGGCGGTCACCGTCGACACGGCCTGCTCGTCGTCGCTCGTCGCGCTGCACTGGGCGATTCAGGCGTTGCGGGCGGGGGAGTGCTCGTTGGCGCTGGCCGGTGGTGTGACGGTGATGTCGACGCCGGGTTCGTTCGTGGACTTCAGCCGTCAGCGGGGTCTCGCGGCGGACGGCCGTATCAAGGCGTTTGCGGCCGGTGCGGATGGCACCGGCTGGGGCGAGGGCGTGGGCATGCTGCTCGTGGAGCGGCTGTCGGACGCCCGCCGCAACGGCCACACCGTGCTGGCGACGGTGCGCGGCAGCGCGATCAACCAGGACGGCGCGTCGAACGGCCTGACGGCGCCGAACGGCCCGTCGCAGCAGCGGGTCATCCGGCAGGCGCTCGCCGGTGCCGGTCTCTCGGCGTCCGAGGTGGACGCGGTCGAGGCCCATGGCACCGGGACGACGCTGGGCGATCCGATCGAGGCGCAGGCGCTGCTGGCCACCTACGGCCAGGACCGGCCGGACAACCTGCCGCTGCTGCTCGGCTCCATCAAGTCCAACATCGGTCACACGCAGGCCGCGGCCGGTGTGGCGGGCGTGATGAAGATGGTGCTGGCGTTGCAGCACGGCGTACTGCCGCAGACCCTGCACGTGGACGAGCCGACGCCGCACGTCGACTGGTCCGCCGGTGAGCTGGAGCTGCTGACGGAGGCGCGGGAGTGGCCGGAGACCGGCCGTCCGCGCCGGGCCGCGGTGTCGGCGTTCGGCATCAGCGGTACGAACGCGCACACCGTGCTGGAGCAGGCCCCGGCCCCGGACGAGGCCCCCGCCACCGGTCCGGTGGCGGAGCTGCCGACGGTGCCGTGGGTGCTGTCGGGCAAGTCCCGGGCCGCCGTACGCGGTCAGGCCGAACGGCTGCTGGCCCACCTCGGCGGCGACGCCGCAGCCATCGATGTCGCGTACTCGCTGGCCACGACCCGCACCGCCATGGACCACCGGGCCGTGCTCACCGCGGACGGCGGGGACGGGCTGCCGGCCGGTCTCGCGGCGCTGGCGCGCGGCGAGTCCGAGGTGCCGGGCCTGGTCGAGGGCTCGGTGGCCGGTGGCAAGGTGGCGTTCCTGTTCACGGGTCAGGGCAGCCAGCGGCTGGGCATGGGGCGCGAGCTGTACGAGGCGTACCCGGTGTTCGCGGACGCCCTCGATGAGGTGTGCGCCCACCTGGACGCGCATCTGGAACGGCCGCTGCGTGACGTTCTCTTCGGTGAGGACGCCGCCGCGCTGGACCAGACCGGATTCACCCAGCCGGCGCTGTTCGCCATCGAGGTGGCGCTGTTCCGGCTGGTGGAGGCGTGGGGTCTGCGTGCGGACTTCCTGTCCGGTCACTCCATCGGTGAGCTGGCCGCTGCCCATGTGGCGGGTGTGCTGTCCCTCGCGGACGCTGCGAAGTTGGTGGCGGCGCGTGGGCGGTTGATGCAGGAGCTGCCCGCCGGTGGCGCGATGATCGCCGTCCAGGCATCGGAGGACGAGGTGTTGCCGCTGCTCACCGAGCGCGTCAGCATCGCCGCCCTCAACGGGCCCACGTCGGTGGTCATCGCGGGTGACGAGGATGACGCCGTGCAGATTGCGGCGTTCTTCGAGGCGCAGGGTCGTAAGGCCAAGCGGCTCACCGTCAGCCACGCCTTCCACTCGCCTCGCATGGACGGCATGCTGGAGGCGTTCCGCGAGCTGGCGCAGGGGCTTTCGTACGAGACCCCGAGCATCCCGATCGTCTCCAACCTCACCGGGGAGGTCGTCTCCGCCGAGGAGATCACCAACCCGGACTTCTGGGTGCGCCACGTCCGCGAAGCGGTCCGCTTCCTCGACGGCGTCCGCACCCTCGAAGCGCGGGGCGTCACCACGTACGTCGAGCTGGGCCCGGACGGTGTGCTCACCGCCATGGCCCAGGAGTGCGTGACCGCCGACGACATCGCGTTCGTCTCCGCGCTGCGCAAGGGCAAGCCGGAGGCCGAGGCGCTGACCAACGCCCTCGCGCGGCTCCACGTCCGTGGCCTGGCCCCGGACTGGGAGGCGTTCTTCGCGGGTACGGGCGCGCGGAAGGTCGGGCTGCCGACGTACGCGTTCCAGCGCAGCCGCTACTGGGTGGACGCGCTGCTCAACCTGGACGAGGTGGCCTCGGCCGGGCTCGGTTCGGCCGGTCACCCGCTGCTGGGCGCGGCGGTTGAGCTGCCCGACGCGGACGCGTACCTCTTCTCCGGGCGGCTCTCGCTCGCGTCGCACGCGTGGCTGGCGGACCACACGGTCGCCGATACGGCCGTGCTGCCGGGCTCCGCGTTCGTGGAGCTGGCGGTGCGCGCCGGGGACCACGTGGGCTGTGGGCTGCTGGCGGAGCTGGACCTCGAGGAGCCGCTGATCCTGCCGGAGCGCGGCGGGGTTCAGCTGCGCGTGTCGGTCGGCGAGCCCGACGGCCAGGGCCGTCGCCCGCTGGCGGTGTACTCGCGCCCGGAGGGTGCGGAGTCCGACCAGCCGTGGACGCGGCACGCCGGTGGCGTTCTCGCATCGGCCGAGGCCCCGGCTCCCGTTGCCGAGTTCGCCGTATGGCCGCCCGCCGGCGCGGAGCCGGTCGACACCGATGCGCTGTACGCGGGCATGGCGCGTGCCGGGCTGCTGCACGGCCCGGCGTTCCAGAGCGTGCGGCACGTGTGGCGGCGCGGCGAGGAGCTGTTCGCGGAGGTGCGCGTCGGCGAGGCGCAGCAGGCGGACGCCGCCCGCTTCGCGCTGCACCCGGCGCTGCTGGACGGTGCGCTCCAGCCGCTGGGGCTGGGCGTGGACGGTGCCGCGGTGGCGGCCTCGTGGCGGGGGCTGAGCCTGTACGCGGTGGGCGCCGAGGCGCTGCGCGTGCGGCTGGCCCCGGCGCACGCGGACGGCGCGGCGGATGGCACGGCGCACGGCGCGGTGTCGCTGGTGGCGGCCGATGAGACGGGTGCGCTCGTCGCCTCGGTGGACGCGCTGGCCGCCGAGCCGCTGGATGTGGACCGGGTCGCCGGAGCGGCGGCGACGTCCGGGCGCCGGGACACGCTGTTCCGGGTCGACTGGGCCCCGGTGGCGGCGGCTTCTGAGAGCACGCCGACGCGCTTCGCCGTGGTCGGCGGCGACGACCTCAAGCTGAGCGTGGCCCTCGACGCGGCCGGGCACACCGCCACGGCCCACGACGACCTCACGGCGCTCGACATGGCAGTCGCGATGGACGGGACGTCGCCGGACACGGTGCTGGTGCCCTTCCTGCCCGAGTCCGGAACAGGCGTCAACGACCTCGTCACGGACGCGCACGCGGCCACCCACCGGGCCCTGGGCCTGGTCCAGGAGTGGCTGAACGGCGGGAGGCCCGGCAGCGCCCGGCTGGTGCTGGTCACCCGCGGCGCCGTCGCCGCGGCCGGGGACACCGAGGTCGCGGACCTGGTGAACGCGCCCGTATGGGGGCTGCTGCGGTCCGCGCAGACGGAGAACCCGGGGCAGTTCGTCCTGCTCGACGTGGACGGCGAGGTGTCGTACCCGGCGATCGCGGCGGCGCTGGACTCGGGCGAGCCCGAGATCGCGCTGCGCGCGGGGGCGGCGTACGCACCGCGCCTGGCCCGGGTCGAGGCCCCGGCCGACGAGCGGGTGGGCGACGCCCTCAACCCCGAGGGCACCGTCCTCGTCACCGGCGCCACCGGTGGTCTGGGCAGGCTGGTGGCCCGCCACTTGGCCACCGCGCACGGCGCCCGCCATCTGCTGCTGACCAGCCGCAGCGGGCCCGCCGCCGAAGGCATGGCCGAACTGGTCGCCGAACTCGCCGCGTTGGGTGCCGAGGCCACGGTCGTCGCGTGTGACGCGGCCGACCGGGAGGCGCTGGCCGGGCTGCTGGCCGGGATTCCGGCCGACCGTCCGCTGACGGCCGTGGTGCACACCGCGGGCGTCCTCGACGACGGTGTCATCGACATGCTGACGCCGGAGCGGGTCGACCGCGTGCTGCGGCCGAAGGTCGACGCGGCGGTCAACCTGCACGAGCTGACCCGCGATCTGGACCTGTCCGCGTTCGTGCTCTTCTCGGCCGCGGCCGGCACGATCGGCGGCGCGGGCCAAGGCGGTTACGCGGCGGCGAACGTGTTCCTCGACGCGCTCGCCGGACACCGCCGCGCCACCGGCCTGGCCGCGCAGTCCCTCGTGTGGGGCATGTGGGCCGAGGCGCGCGGCATGGGCGGCAGGATCGGCGAAGCCGACCTCAAGCGGGCGGCGCGCGGCGGTGTGCTGCCGCTGTCCGCCGAAGAGGGCCTCGCCCTGTTCGACGCAGCCCGCGGGGTGACCGGCGAAGCGGTGCTGGTGCCCGTACGGCTGGACCTGGCGGCGCTGCGCGGCGCCGCCTCCGCCGGGGAGCTGCTGCCGCTCTACCGCGGCCTGGTGCGCACCCCGGTGCGGCGGGCCGCCGACAGCGGCGGCGCGGCCGCAACCGAAAAGGCGGACGCGACCGGGGCGGAGACCCTGGCGCAGCAGCTGGCGCGGCAGTCGGAGGCCCAGCAGGAGCGAACCGTTCTCGACCTGGTGCGCCGCCAGGTGGCCGCCGTCCTGGGCTACGCGTCGAAGGAGCAGGTGGGCGCCGAGCAGGCGTTCAAGGAGCTGGGCTTCGACTCGCTGACGGCCGTGGAACTGCGGAACCGGCTGAACACGGCCACCGGGCTGAAGCTGACGGCGACGCTGGTGTACGACTACCCGACGCCGGTGGCGCTCGCGCGGCAGCTGCGCCACGAGGTGGCGCCGGAGCCCGCGGACACCGGAATGTCCCTCACGGAGGAGCTGGAGCGGTTGGAGAACAGCCTGTCCTCGCTGGCTCCGGAGGACCTGGCGGTGGTCGCGGCGGACGAGGCCGCGCACGCGAACATCACGGTGCGCCTACAGACGCTGCTGGCGAAGTGGCACGACGTGCGTCGCACCGCGGACGACGACGGGGCGGACGCCGAGGCGGACGCGTTCGAAGAGGTCAGCGATGACGAACTCTTCGACTTCATCGACAAGAGGTTCGGCAACGGCTGAACGCGAACGGCACCCACTCCCGCACCCCCCGACGATCCAGAGCACTTGCGAATAGGTGAAGGTCCATGGCGACTGCGAACGAAGCCAAGCTCCGCGAATATCTGAAGAAGGTCACCACCGATCTCACCGCCGCCCATCGGCGTCTCCAGGAGGTCGACGAACAGGCCCATGAGCCGATCGCGATCGTGGGCATGAGCTGCCGCTTCCCCGGCGGTGTCGACACCCCCGAGGAGCTGTGGCAGCTCATGGCCTCCGGTGGCGAGGCGCAGACGGCGTTCCCCGCCGACCGGGGCTGGGACCTCCAGAACCTGTTCGACCCGGACCCGGACACCCCGGACACCACGTATACCCGCGAGGGCGGATTCCTCAGTGACGCCACCCGGTTCGACGCGGCGTTCTTCGGCATCTCGCCGCGTGAGGCGATGGCGATGGACCCGCAGCAGCGGCTGCTGCTGGAGACGTCGTGGGAGGCGTTCGAGCGGGCGGGCATCGACCCGGCCGCCCTGCGCGGCAGCCGCACCGGTGTGTTCGCGGGAATGAACGCCTCCGACTATCTGACGGTGGCGCTCGACGCGGACGACGACTTCGGCGGACACCTGGGCACGGGCAACGCCAGCAGCGTCGTCTCCGGCCGCCTCAGTTACGCCTTCGGCCTCGAAGGCCCGGCCGTCACGGTGGACACGGCCTGCTCCGCGTCCCTGGTGGCGCTGCACCTGGCGGTGCAGTCGCTGCGTCTGGACGAGTGCTCGCTGGCGCTGGCGGGCGGAGTCCATGTGATGTCCACGCCGGGGCTGTTCATCGAGTTCAGCCGTCAGCGCGGGCTGTCCAAGGACGGCCGCTGCAAGGCGTTCTCGGCCGACGCCGACGGCTTCGGCCCGGCCGAGGGCGTGGGCGTGCTGCTGCTGGAGCGGCTGTCGGACGCGCGGAAGAACGGCCACCAGGTGCTGGCCGTCGTACGGGGCTCCGCCGTCAACCAGGACGGTGCGTCCAACGGCCTCACCGCGCCCAACGGCCCGTCCCAGCGGCGCGTCATCCAGCAGGCGCTGGCCAACGCGCGGCTGTCCGGCGCCGATGTGGACGTGGTCGAGGCGCACGGCACGGGGACGTCGCTGGGCGACCCGATCGAGGCGCAGGCGCTGCTCGCCACCTACGGCGCCGACCGCCCCGAGGAACTGCCGCTGCTGCTGGGGTCGGTGAAGTCCAACATCGGCCACACCCAGGGCGCCGCGGGCATCGCGGGCGTGATGAAGATGGTGCTGGCCATGCGGCACGGTGTGGTGCCCGAGTCCCTGCACATCGCCGAACCGTCCCCGCACATCGACTGGTCCTCGGGCGCGGTCTCGCTGGTCAGGTCGGCCACGCAGTGGCCCGAGACGGGCCGTCCGCGCCGCGCGGGCATCTCCTCGTTCGGCTTCAGCGGCACCAACGCGCACACCATCATCGAGCAGGCGCCCGCCGAGGAGCGGGAGCCGGTCGAGCTGGTGGCGAAGCAGCCCGGCGTGGTGCCGTGGGTGGTGTCCGGCAAGAGCGAGGCGGCGCTGCGCGCCCAGGCCCGGCGGCTGCTGGACCGCCTCCACGACGAACCGGCGCTGCGCCCGGTGGACATGGGCCTGTCGCTGGCGACGACCCGCGCCGCGCTGGACGTACGCGGTGTCGTCCAGGGCCGGGACCGCGACGAACTGATGGCCGGGCTGACCGCCCTCGCCGAAGGCGGCATGGCGGCGGGCGTCGAGCGGGGCTCGGTCGTCGCAGGTCAGACGGCATTCGTCTTTCCGGGGCAGGGGTCCCAGTGGGTGCGGATGGGCGTGGGCCTGATGGACGCCTCGCCGGTGTTCGCCGCCCGCATCGAGGAGTGCGCCGCCGCGCTCGCGGAGTTCACCGACTGGTCGCTGGTCGATGTGCTGCGCGGCGTGGGCGGGACGCCCTCGCTGGACCGGGTGGACGTGGTCCAGCCGGTGCTGTTCGCCGTGATGGTGTCCCTGGCCGAGCTGTGGCGTTCGCTCGGCGTCGAACCGTCCGCCGTGGTCGGCCACTCGCAGGGCGAGATCGCCGCGGCGTGCGTGGCGGGCATCCTGTCGCTGAAGGACGCGGCGCGCGTGGTGGCGTTGCGCAGTCAGGCGATCGGCCGGGGGCTGGCGGGCAAGGGCGGCATGGTGTCGCTGGCGCTGCCGGTGTCGGAGGTACGGGAGCGGATCGCGGCGTGGGGTGAGGAGCGGATCTCGGTGGCGGCCGTCAACGGCCCGTCGGCCGTGGTGGTGTCGGGCGAACCGGCGGCGCTGGACGAGCTGCTGGCCTCGTGCGAGGCGGACGAGGTGCGGGCGCGCCGGGTGCCGGTGGATTACGCCTCGCACTCCGCGCAGGTGGAGCTGCTGCGCGACGAACTCCGCACGCTGCTGGCCCCCGTACAACCCAGGACCGCGCGGGTGCCGTTCCTGTCGACGGTGACGGGGGAGTGGGTCGAGGGCCCGGAGCTGGGTGCCGAGTACTGGTTCACCAACCTGCGCCGCACGGTCGAGCTGGAGGGTGCCGTACGCCGTCTCCTCGACGAGGGCTTCGGCGTGTTCATCGAGTCCAGCGCCCATCCGGTGCTGACGATGGGCGTGCAGGACACCGCCGAGGACGCCGGTGTGGACGCGGCCGCGATCGGTTCGCTGCGCCGCGACGAGGGCGGCCTCGACCGCTTCTGGGCGTCCGTCGGCGAGGCGTGGTCGCGCGGCGTCGCCGTGGACTGGCACGCGGTGTTCGACGGCACCGGAGCCCGCCGTATCGACCTGCCCACGTACGCCTTCCAGCAGCAGCGCTACTGGCCCGAGGCCGGGCCGGGGCGCGCGCCGGGGGAGAGTCGGCACGACGCCGTGGAGGCCAAGTTCTGGGCGGCGGTGGAGGCCGAGGACTGGCAGGCCCTGGCCGCCGAGCTGACCGTCGACGGCGACCAGCCGATGAGCGCCGTCCTGCCCGCCCTCGCGTCGTGGCGCAAGCGGGCCCGCGAGCAGTCCACCGTGGACGGCTGGCGCTACCGCGTGACGTGGCGGCCGCTCGCCGAGGCGCCGTCCGCGCGCCCGGGCGGCAGCTGGCTCGTCGTCGCGGCCAGCACCGACGACGCGTGGACGGCCGCCGTGACCGGCGCGCTGACCGGGCGCGGTGCCTCCGTCCAGCAGATCGTGGTGAACCCCGGCGCCGACGGCCGCGACCAGCTCGCCGAGTGGGTGCGTACCGCGCTCGCGGACGCCGATGGTGGGTTCACCGGAGTGCTGTCGCTCCTCGCACCCGCCGGGGACGCGGGGGACACTGCCCTGCCCGCCGGAGCCGCCGCCCAGCTCGCCCTGATCCAGGCGCTCGGCGACGCCGGGATCGGCGCACCGCTGTGGTGCCTGACGCAGGGAGCGGTCTCCACCGGCGGCGACGACCGGCCGGAATGCCCCGAACAGGCCCTCGTCTGGGGCCTGGGCCGGGTGGCCGCACTGGAGCACCTGGAGCGCTGGGGCGGTCTGGTCGACCTGCCCCAGGCGCCCGACGAGCAGGCGCTGTCCCGGCTCATGGGGGTCCTCGCCGCCGAGCACGACGAGGACCAGGTGGCGATCCGCGAGGCGGGCGTCTTCGGGCCGCGCCTGGTGCGCGCCCCGCTCGCCGACACGCCCCCCGTACGGTCCTGGAAGCCGTCCGGCACCACGCTGGTCACCGGCGGTACGGGGCGCCTGGGCGCGGAGGTCGCCCGCTGGCTGGCCCGCAACGGCGCCGAACACCTGGTGCTGGCGAGCCGCCGGGGCGCGGACGCGCCCGGCGCGGTGGAGTTGGAGGCCGAACTGACCGGGCTCGGCGCCAAGGTCACCCTCGCCGCCTGCGATGTGACCGACCGCGCCGCGCTCGCCGATACCCTCGCCGCCATCCCGGCCGACCAGCCGCTGACGGCCGTCATGCACACCGCCGCGGTCATCGAGGACGGGGTGATCGAGGGGCTGACCGCGGATCAGGCCGAGCGTGTGCTGCGGCTCAAGGTGGACGCCACGCGCCATCTGCACGAGCTGACGCGGGAGCTGGACCTGACCGCGTTCGTGCTGTTCTCGCACTTCTCCGCGACGTTCGGCGCACCGGGCCAGGGCAACCAGGCGCCCGGCAACGCGTTCCTGCACAGCTTCGCCGAGCAGCGCCGCGCGGACGGGCTGCCCGCCACCACCGTCTCCTGGGGCCCGTGGGGCGACGGCGGCACGGTGGACGGCGCCACCGGCGACCGGATGCGCCGCCACGGCATCAACGAGATGGCGCCGCTGCCGGCCACCGCCGCGCTCCAGCACGCCCTGGACCGGGACGAGACGGCGCTCACCGTCATCGCCATGGACTGGCGCCGCTTCACCCTCGCCTTCACCGCCGACCGGCCGCGGCCGCTGCTGGACGAACTGCCCGAGGCGCGCGAGGTCGTGGCGGAGATGCGGGCCGACGCGGCCGACGAGGCCGCCGCCGGGGAGGCGCTGGCCGGTCAGCTCGCGACGCTGCCGGAGACCGAGCGCGAGCGGGTGCTGCTGGAACTGGTCCGTGGCGCGGTCGCCGCCGTGCTGGGGCACTCCGGGGCCGAGGCGATCGAGGCGGGCCGGGCGTTCAAGGACCTGGGCTTCGACTCGCTCACCGCGGTCGAACTCCGCAACCGGCTGGGCACGGCCAGTGGGCTCAAGCTGCCGCCGACCCTCATCTTCGACCACCCGACCCCGGCCGCCGTGGCGGCCCATATGCGGGCCGAGATCGCGCCCGACGCGGCGGCCACCGGCGCCCCGGTGCTCGAAGAACTCGACAAGCTGGAGACGGTGCTCGCCGACAGCGCACCCGACAACATCACCCGGGCGCGCATCACCATGCGCCTCCAGTCGCTGCTGGCGAAGTGGAACGAGTCCGACGACACGGCGGCCCCGGCCGAGCCCGCGGCGGCCCCGTCCGAGGCCCTCGCCCAGGGTGCGGCCGAGGCCGATCAGCTTCAGTCGGCCAGCGACGAAGAGCTGTTCGCATTCATCAACAAGGGTCTGGGAAGGGCATGACGAGAATTCTGCTATTGACGTCGTTCTCGATGTCGGACAGGATTTTCCTCACCCTTGAATAGAGTTCTCCAATACCGGCTGCCCCCTATCGAGACCCTGGGTCACCAGGGGGTCATAGGGGGCAGCTAGGGGTTGTCGGGAGGGTTAACCCGCGCATAGCCTCTCGTGGAGAAGTCGACTAATTGGTTGTTGGTTACCGGCTCCCCTGTTGAGGATCTGTGGAGCATTTCCGATGCCGTCTGCCGTAAATGGATTGCGTAAATGGCGAATGAAGAGACGCTGCGGGACTACCTCAAGCTGGTAACGGCGGATCTGCATCAGACTCGCCTCCGCCTGCAAGAGGCCGAGGCGAAGAACCACGACCCCATCGCCATCGTGGGGATCGGCTGCCGTTATCCCGGAGGCGTCCGGTCGCCCGAGGACCTGTGGCGCATCGTCAGCGAAGGCGTCGACGCGGTCAGCGACTTCCCGGTCGACCGCGGGTGGAATGTCGACAGGATGTACCACCCGGACCCGGACCACCCCGGCACCAGTTATGTGCACGAGGGCGGATTCGTCGACGGAATCGCCGACTTCGACCCGTCGCTGTTCGGCATCAGCCCCCGTGAAGCGCTCGGCATGGACCCCCAGCAGCGGCTGCTGCTGGAAACCTCCTGGGAAGCCTTCGAGCGGGCCGGAATCGACCCGCTTTCGGCGCGCGGCAAGCAGGTCGGCGTATTCGTCGGCACCAGCAACCACGACTATCTCGGGGCGATCCTCAGCTCCAACGAAAACTTCGAGGGCTACTTCGGCACCGGCAACGCCGCGAGCGTCGCCTCCGGCCGCCTCTCGTACACCTTCGGCTTCGAGGGCCCGGCGGTCACCGTCGACACCGCCTGCTCGTCGTCCCTGGTGGCGCTCCACCTCGCCGTCCAGGCGCTGCGCCAGGGCGAATGCTCGCTCGCCCTGGCCGGCGGCGCGACCCTGATGTGCGCGCCCGGTGTCTTCGTCGACTACAGCAAGATGCGCGGGCTGGCCCTCGACGGCCGCTCCAAGCCCTTCGCCCCGGAGGCCGACGGCTTCTGCCTCGGTGAGGGCGTCGGCATCCTGCTGGTCGAGCGGCTGTCGGACGCCCAGCGCAAGGGCCACCCGGTGCTCGCCGTGGTCCGCGGCTCCGCCGTCAACCAGGACGGCGCGAGCAACGGCCTCACCTCCCCCAACGGCCCCTCGCAGCAGCGCGTCATCCTCCAGGCGCTCGCCAACGCCCGGCTCTCCCCGGACCAGGTCGACGCCGTCGAGGCACACGGCACCGGCACCGCCCTGGGCGACCCGATCGAGGCACAGGCGCTGCTCGCCACGTACGGCCAGGACCGGCCCGCGGGCAAGCCGCTGCTGATCGGCTCCATCAAGTCCAACATCGGCCACGCGCAGGCGGGCGCCGGTGTCGGCGGCGTCATCAAGATGGTCATGGCCATGCGCCACGGGGCGCTGCCCAAGACCCTCCACCTCACCGAGCCCACCCCGCACGTCGACTGGACCGCCGGGGACGTCGAACTGCTCACCGCCACCCGCGAGTGGGCGCACGACCCGGAGGGCGCCGAGCCGCGCCGCGCGGGGGTGTCGTCGTTCGGCATGAGCGGCACCAACGTGCACACCATCCTGGAGGAGGCCCCCGCCCCGGCCACCTCCGCGGCTCCCGCCCCGGCCGATGTCGTGAAGCCGGAAACGCCGCAGGCCACGCCGGTCCTGACGCCGGTCGCGCTGTCCGGCAAGAGCCAGGACGCGCTGCGCGCCCAGGCCGCCCAGCTGCACGCGCACCTCACCGCGAACCCCGGCCACCGCCCCGCCGACATCGGCTACTCGCAGGCCGTCACCCGCGCCGCGCTCGACCGCCGCGCCGTGGTCGCCGCGGCCGACCGGGACGAACTGCTCGCGGGCCTCGCGGCGCTCGCCGAGGGCCGCCACCACCCCGAGGTCACCGAGGGCCTGGCCGTCGAGGGCAACATCGCGTTCCTCTTCACCGGCCAGGGCAGCCAGCGGCTCGGCATGGGCCGCGAACTGTACGAGAACCACCCGGTGTTCGCCGAGGCGCTGGACGCGGTCTGCGCCCAGCTCGACCGGTTCCTCGACCGGCCGCTGAAGGACGTGCTGTTCGGCGACGACGCCGCGGCGCTCGACCGGACCGGCTACACCCAGCCCGCCCTGTTTGCCGTCGAGGTGGCGCTGTTCCGCCTCGTCGAGTCGTGGGGCCTGCTGCCCGACTTCCTCTGCGGCCACTCCATCGGCGAGATCGCCGCCGCCCACGTGGCCGGGGTGCTGTCCCTCACCCACGCGTCCGCCCTGGTCGCCGCGCGCAGCCAGCTCATGCAGCAACTCCCCGGCGGCGGCGCGATGATCGCCGTGCAGGCGTCCGAGGACGAGGTGGCGCCGCTGCTGAGCGAGCGCGTCTCGATCGCCGCCCTCAACGGCCCGACGTCGGTCGTGGTCGCGGGCGACGAGGACGCGGCTCTGGAGATCGCGGCGAGCTTTGAGGCACAGGGTCGCAAGACCAAGCGGCTCACCGTCAGCCACGCGTTCCACTCCCCGCACATGGACGCGATGCTGGACAACTTCCGCCAGGTCGCCCAGCGCCTCACCTACGAGGCCCCGCAGATCCCCATCGTCTCCAACCTCACCGGCGACCTGGTGAGCGCCGACGAGATCACCACGCCCGAGTTCTGGGTCCGCCACGTCCGCGAGGCCGTCCGCTTCCTCGACGGCGTGCGCCGCCTCGAGGACCTCGGCGTGACCACCTTCGTCGAACTGGGCCCCGACGGGATCCTCTCGGCCATGGCGCAGGAGTGCGTGACCGAGGCGAAGACCAGGACGTTCGCGTTCCTGCCCGCCCTGCGCCCCGGCCGCCCCGAATCCCGCACCGTCCACCAGGCGCTCGCCCACGCCCACGTCCGCGGCGTCCCGGTCGACTGGAACGCGTACTACGCGGGCACCGGCGCCCGCCGCGTCGACCTGCCCACCTACGCCTTCCAGCGGCAGCGCTACTGGCCCGCCAACCCCTTCTCGTACGGGGAGGAGTCCGCAGCCGGGACCAGCGCACCGGCCGTCGCCGACGCCCGGTTCTGGGAGGTCGTCCACAGCGAGGACCTGGCCGCCCTGGTCGACACCCTCGGGCTCGACGGCGACCAGCCGCTCAGCGAGGTGCTGCCCGCGCTGTCCGCGTGGCGCCACCGCAACCACGTCGACACCACCGTCAACGGCTCGCGCTACCGCACCACCTGGAAGCCGCTGCCGTCGTTCCAGGCCCCGCCCCTCACCGGCACCTGGCTCGTCGCCACCCCCGCCGGACACGACGGCCACCCCTGGATCGCCGGGCCGCTGCGGGTCCTGGCCGAACGCGGCATACGCGTCCACCAGATCACCGTCGACGGCACCACCGACGACCGCGCCACGGTCGCCGAACACCTCCGCGCCGCCCTGGAGCCGGGCGAGGCGGCGCGTATCGACGGCGTGCTGTCCCTCCTCGGCCTCGACGAGCGCCCCCACACCGCGCACCCCGCGCTCACCGCCGGACTCGCGGGCACCCTCGCCCTCGTCCAGGCCCTCGGCGACGCCGGTACCGACGCCCCGGTGTGGTCCGCCACCCGCGGCGCCGTCTCCGTCAGCCGCTCCGACCGGCTCACCAGCGCCGCCCAGGCCCAGGTCTGGGGCCTCGGCCGCACCGTCGCCCTCGAACAGCCCGACCGCTGGGCCGGTTCGATCGACCTCCCCGAGACCGCCGACGACCGCGCCCTCGCCCGGCTCGCCGACATCCTCGCCGGACCCGACGCACTCCGCGACGAGGACCACCTCGCGATCCGCCCCCAGGGCGTCCACGCCCGCAGGCTGGCCCGCGCACCGCACCACGAGACCACCGGCGACGGCTGGTCCACCCACGGCACCGCACTGATCACCGGCGGCACCGGCGCCCTCGGCGCCCACGTCGCCCGCTGGCTGGTCGCCCACGGCACCGACCACGTGCTGCTCGCCGGGCGCCGCGGCCCCGACGCCCCCGGCGCGAACGAGCTGGCCAACGAACTCACCGCCCAGGGCGCCGAGGTCACCATCGCCGCCTGCGACGTCGCCGACCGCGACGCCCTCGCCGCGCTCCTCGCGACCGTACCGGCGGAACACCCGCTGACCACCGTCGTCCACGCCGCCGGTGTGCTGGACGACGGCGTGCTCGACGCCCAGACCCCGCAGCGGCTGGCCGACGTGCTGCGCGCCAAGGCCGACGCCGCACGCCACCTGGACGAGCTGACCCGCGGACACGACCTGTCCGCCTTCGTGCTGTTCTCCTCCATGGCCGCCACCTTCGGCGCCGCCGGCCAGGCCAACTACGTGGCCGCCAACGCCTACCTCGACGCGCTCGCCGAACAGCGCCGCGCCGAGGGCCTGCCCGCCACCTCCATCGCCTGGGGCGCCTGGGCCGACGGCGGCATGGCCACCGACGAACTCGTCGCCGAACGGCTCCGGCAGTCCGGGCTGCCCGCCCTCGACCCGGAAGCCGCGACCACCGCCCTGGGCGCCGCGCTCGACCTGGGCGAGACGTTCTCCCTCGTCGTGGACATCGACTGGGACCGCTTCGCGCCCGGCCTCACCGCCAACCGCCCCAACCCGCTGATCGCCGACCTCCCCGACGCCCGGCGCGCCCTCGACGCGGCCCGCGCCGCCGGTGCGGCCGCCCCCGGCGCCACGCCCGGCGACCCGTCGTCGCTGGCGCGGGAGCTGGCCGGTGCCGCGACCGACGAGGAACGCGACCAGCTCGCCCTGGACTTCGTCCGCACCCAGGTGGCCGTTGTCCTCGGCTACCCCGGGCCGGACTCCGTGGAGCCCAGCCGCGCCTTCCGCGACCTCGGCTTCGACTCGCTCACCGCGGTCGAGATCCGCAACCTGCTCGGCACGCTCACCGGGCTGCGGCTGCCCGCCACCATCATCTTCGACTACCCGACGCCGATCGCCCTCGCCGACCACCTCCAGGCCGAACTCATCGGCTCGCGCCCGGCCGTCACCGGCGCGTCGTCCGTGGGCGTGGCCGTCGACGACGACCCGATCGCGATCGTCGGCATGAGCTGCCGCTTCCCGGGCGGTGTCCGCACCCCCGAGGAGCTGTGGCGGCTGCTGTCCTCCGGGCAGGACGCGGTGACGGACTTCCCGGCCGACCGCGGCTGGGACGTCGAGTCGCTGTACGACCCGGAGTCCGCAGCCGAGCACACCAGCTATGTGCGCGAGGGTGGATTCCTCGCGGACGCCGCCGAGTTCGACCCCGTCTTCTTCGGGATCTCGCCGCGCGAGGCCCTGGCCATGGACCCGCAGCAGCGGTTGCTGCTGGAGACGTCGTGGGAGGCGTTCGAGCGGGCGGGCATCGACCCGACGACGCTGCGCGGTCAGCAGGTCGGCGTGTTCGCCGGTACGAACGGCCAGGACTACCTGCCCGTGATCCTCGCCGCCCCCGATGGGTCGGAAGGCTTCATGGGCACGGGCAACGCGGCCAGTGTGATGTCCGGCCGGGTGTCGTACGCGCTGGGCCTTGAGGGCCCGGCGGTGACGGTCGACACGGCGTGCTCGTCGTCGCTGGTGGCGTTGCACTGGGCGATTCAGGCGTTGCGGGCGGGTGAGTGCTCGTTGGCGCTGGCCGGTGGTGTGACGGTGATGTCGACGCCGGGTTCGTTCGTGGACTTCAGCCGTCAGCGGGGGCTTGCGGCCGATGGCCGTATCAAGGCGTTCGCGGCCGGGGCCGATGGCACCGGCTGGGGCGAGGGCGTGGGCATGCTGCTCGTGGAGCGGCTGTCCGAGGCCCGGCGCAACGGCCACCCGGTGCTCGCCGTCGTGCGCGGCTCGGCCATCAACCAGGACGGTGCGTCCAATGGTCTGACGGCGCCGAACGGCCCCTCGCAGCAGCGTGTCATCCGGCAGGCGCTGGCCGGTGCGGGTCTGTCCGCCGCCGAGGTGGACGCGGTCGAGGCGCACGGGACGGGCACCCGGCTGGGCGACCCGATCGAGGCGCAGGCGCTGCTTGCCACGTACGGCCAGGACCGCGACGCGGACCGGCCCCTGCTGCTGGGCTCCATCAAGTCCAACTTCGGTCACACGCAGGCCGCGGCCGGTGTGGCGGGCGTGATGAAGATGGTGCTGGCGTTGCAACACGGCGTGCTGCCGCAGACCCTCAACGTCGACGAGCCGACACCCGAGGTCGACTGGTCGGCGGGCGCGGTCGCGCTGCTGACGGAGGCGCGGGAGTGGCCGGAGACCGGCCGTCCGCGCCGGGCCGCGGTGTCCTCGTTCGGCATCAGCGGCACCAACGCGCACACCATCATCGAGCAGGCCCCGGCCCTTGATGAGGAAGCCGAGACGGTCTCCCGGACCGGCGGCCCCGCCGCCTGGGTGCTGTCGGCCAAGACCCCCGAAGCGCTGCGCGACCAGGCCGCCCAGCTGCGCGCACACCTCGACTCCCGCCCCGAGCTGGACGACGGCGACGTGGCGTTCACGCTCGCCACGCGCCGTACGGCCTTCGAGGAGCGGGCCGCGCTGGTCGCCGACGACCGCGCCGGGCTGCTGACCGCTCTGGACGCGCTGGCAGCGGGCGAGTCCGCCCCGGGCCTGGTCGAGGGCTCGGTGGCCGGTGGCAAGGTGGCGTTCCTGTTCACGGGCCAGGGCAGCCAGCGGCTGGGCATGGGCCGCGAGCTGTACGAGGCGTACCCGGTGTTCGCGGACGCGTTGGACGAGGTGTGTGCCCACTTGGACGTGCATCTGGAACGGCCGCTGCGTGACGTCCTGTTCGGGGACGACGCTGCGGCGCTGGACCAGACCGGCTTCACCCAGCCCGCGCTGTTCGCGGTCGAGGTGGCGCTGTTCCGGCTGGTCGAGGCGTGGGGTGTGAAGGCGGACTTCCTGTCCGGCCACTCCATCGGTGAGTTGGCTGCCGCGCATGTGGCGGGTGTGCTGTCGCTGGAGGACGCCGCCGCGTTGGTGGCGGCGCGTGGTCGCCTGATGCAGGAGCTTCCGGCCGGTGGCGCGATGATCGCCATTCAGGCTTCGGAGGACGAGGTGGCGCCGCTCCTGACCGAGCGCGTCAGCATCGCCGCCCTCAACGGGCCGACGTCGGTGGTCATCGCGGGTGACGAGGACGCGGCTGCCGAGATTGCGGCGGACTTCGAGGCGCAGGGTCGTAAGACCAAGCGGCTCACGGTCAGCCACGCGTTCCATTCGCCGCGTATGGACGGGATGCTGGAGGCGTTCCGTGAGGTTGCGGAGGGGCTGTCGTACGAGGCTCCGCGCATCCCGATCGTCTCCAACCTGACCGGTGCCGTGGTGTCCGCCGAGGAGATCGCGACCGCCGACTTCTGGGTGCGCCATGTCCGCGAGGCGGTCCGCTTCCTGGACGGCGTGCGCACCCTCGAAGCCCAGGGCGTCACCACCTACGTCGAACTGGGCCCCGACGGTGTGCTCACCGCCATGGCCCAGGAGTGCGTGTCTGGCGAGGAGGCGGCCTTCGCCTCCGTCTGCCGCAAGGACCGCCCCGAGGCCGGGACGCTGCTGTCGGCCGTCGCGCGGGCGCACGTCCGTGGCGTGGCGGTGGACTGGGCTGCGTTCTACGCCGGTACGGGCGCCGCGCAGGTCGAGTTGCCCACGTACGCCTTCCAGCGGCAGCGCTACTGGCCGAAGGTGTCGCCGCTGTTCCTCGGCGATGTGGCCGCGGTGGGCCTGGGCGAGGCCGAACACCCGCTGCTCGGCGCGAGCGCCGAACTGCCGGACTCGGACGGGACGCTGTTCACCGGCCGACTTGCCCTGTCCACCCACCCCTGGCTCGCGGGTCACACGATCCTGGACAGCGTGCTGCTGCCGGGCACCGCGTTCGTGGAGCTGGCGATCCGCGCCGGTGACCAGGTCGGCTGCGACTACCTCGAAGAACTGACCCTCGAAGCGCCGCTGGTCCTGCCCGAGCAGGGCGGTGTGCAGCTACGGCTCTCGGTGGGCGCGGCCGACGAGTTGGGCCGCCGCCCACTGACGCTGCACTCGCGCCTGGAGAGCCTGCCCGCCGAGGAGCCGTGGACCCGGCACGCGACCGGTGTCCTGGCGTCGGGTGGTCGTCCGGAGGCGATGTTCGAGCTGGGCGCCTGGCCGCCCGCCGACGCCACCGAGATCGACCTCGAAGGCCGCTACGACGGCCTGCTGGACATCGGTTTCGCGTACGGCCCGGAGTTCCGGGGCCTACGCAGGGCGTGGCAGCGCAACGGCGAGGTGTTCGCCGAGGTGGCGCTGCCCGAGGACGTGGCGGAGGATGCCGCCGCGTTCGGTCTGCATCCGGCGCTGCTGGACTCCGCCCTGCACGCCATCGGGCTCGACGGCCTGGGCAACACGGGCGGCGAGGGGCGGCTGCCGTTCGCCTGGACCGGGGTGTCGCTGTACGCGAGCGGCGCGTCGGCGCTGCGCGTCCACCTGGTGCCCGCGGGCAACGACGGCGTGCGGCTGGAGATCGCCGACACCACCGGCGCGCCGGTCGGGGCCGTCGAGACGCTGGGGCTGCGCCCGGTGTCGGCCGAGCAGCTCCGGAGCGCGCGTACGGCGTACCGCGAGTCGCTGTTCCGCCTGGAGTGGACGGCGTCCGGGCCCGTGGCCTTGACGGACGCCCCGGTCGAGGGCCGGTGGGCCGTCCTGGGCACGGACACGCCGGGGCTCGGCGGCACGGCGTACGCGGACCTCGCGGCGCTGGCCGAGGCCGTCGCCTCGGGCACGGTTCCGTCGCCCGAGTACGTCGTCGTGGCGCCGTCCACGGATGGTGGCGACGTTGCCGCGGGCGCGCACCGGGCCGCCGCCGAGGCGCTGGCCACCGTCCAGCAGTGGCTGGGCGAGGAGCGGTTCGGGGACGCCCCGCTGGTGGTCGTGACCCGTGGCGCGGTGGCCGCCGACGCCGGTGAGCCGGTGGCGGACCCGGCCGGTGCGGCCGTCTGGGGTCTGCTGCGCTCGGCGCAGTCCGAGAACCCGGGCCGTTTCGTCCTGGTGGATGTGGACGACCGTGACGAGTCGGCGCAGGCGCTGCCCGCCGCCGTGGCGTCGGGCGAGCCGCAGCTTGCGATCCGCGCGGGTGTGGTGTCGACGCCACGGCTGTCGCGGGTGCCCATGGAGTCGGGCGAGCCGGGGGCGGACGACGCCCGTGGCCTGGACCCCGAGGGCACGGTGCTGGTGACCGGTGCGTCCGGTTCGCTGGGCGGGCTGGTGGCGCGCCATCTGGTGGCGGAGCGTGACGTACGGCAGCTGCTGCTGGTGAGCCGCCGCGGCGAGCAGGCGCCGGGTGCGGCCGAACTGACCGCAGAGCTGGCCGAGCTGGGCGCTCAGGTGCGCTGGGCCGCGTGTGATGTGGCGGACCGGGACGCGCTCGCAGCGACGCTCGCCACCGTCCCCGCCGAGCATCCGCTGACGGCCGTGGTCCACACGGCCGGTGTGCTGGACGACGGCGTGATCGGGTCGCTGACGCCCGAGCGCATCGACCACGTCATGCGCCCGAAGGTGGACGCGGCGTGGAATCTGCACCAGCTGACGGCGGACCTCGACCTCGCGGCCTTTGTCCTGTTCTCGTCCTCCTCCGGCGTGTTCGGCGGCCCGGGACAGGGCAACTACGCCGCATCCAACGCCTTCCTCGACGCACTCGCCCAGCACCGCGCCGCACACCTTCTGCCCGCCACCTCGCTGGCCTGGGGCCTGTGGGCCGGTGCCGGTATGGGCGACACCCTGGACGAGGCCGACATCAACCGCATGCGGCGGGCCGGACTTCCGCCGCTGCCGGTGGCGGACGGCCTCGCGCTGCTCGACACCGCGCTGACCGTGAACGCGGCGTCGCTGGTGCCGATGCGGGTGGACCTCGCGGCGCTGCGCAACCAGCCCGCCATCTCGCCCCTCTTCCGCGGCCTGGTGCGCATCCCCGCGCGGCGCGCGGTGGACGCGGTCGCGGCCGGTGGCGACGCCGGTCTTGCCGGGCGGCTGGCCGGGCTGAGCGTGGCGGAGCAGGAGCGGCTGCTGTTGGACCTGGTCCGCGCGCAGGTGGCGACCGTACTGGGCTACGCGGGCGCGGACACCATTGGCTCCGGGCGGGCGTTCAAGGATCTGGGCTTCGACTCGCTGACGGCGGTCGAGCTGCGTAATCAGCTCAATTCCGTCACCGGGCTGCGGCTGCCCGCCACCCTCATCTTCGACTACCCGGACCCGCAGGTGCTGGCCCGCCATCTGCGGACCGAGCTGGTGGGCGAGGAGCAGCAGACGGCGATACACACGCCGGTGCCGGTCACCGCCGCCACCGACGACGACCCGATCGCCATCGTGGCGATGAGCTGCCGCTACCCCGGCGGGGTCACCACCCCCGAGGAGCTGTGGCAGATGCTCGCCGCGGGCGAGGACGGCATCACGCGCTTCCCGGACAACCGCGGCTGGGACCTCGACGCCCTGTACGACCCGGACCCGGAGACCCCGGGCACCTCGTACGCCCGCGACGGCGGATTCCTGCACGACGCCGCCGAGTTCGACCCGGCGTTCTTCGGGATCTCGCCGCGCGAGGCGCTCGCCATGGACCCGCAGCAGCGGCTGCTGCTGGAGACCACCTGGGAGGCGTTCGAGCGCGCGGGCATCGACCCGTCGTCCGTACGCGGCAGCAAGACCGGTGTGTTCGCGGGCGTCATGTACCACGACTACGGATCCCGGCTGCACTCCGTGCCGGACGGGGTCGAGGGCTACCTCGGCACCGGCAGCTCCAGCAGCGTGGTGTCCGGCCGCGTCGCGTACACCTTCGGCCTGGAGGGCCCGGCCGTCACGGTCGACACGGCCTGCTCGTCGTCGCTGGTGGCGCTGCACCTGGCCGCACAGGCACTGCGCAACGGCGAATGCTCGCTGGCGCTGGCCGGTGGTGTCACGGTGATGTTCACCCCGGGTACGTTCATCGACTTCAGCCGCCAGCGCGGGCTGGCCCGCGACGGCCGCTGCAAGTCGTTCGCGTCGGCCGCCGACGGCACCGGCTGGGGCGAGGGCGCGGGCATGCTGCTGCTGGAGCGGCTGTCCGACGCTCGGAAGAACGGCCACGAGGTGCTGGCCGTCGTGCGCGGCAGCGCCGTCAACCAGGACGGTGCGTCGAACGGTCTGACGGCGCCGAACGGCCCGTCGCAGCAGCGCGTCATCCGGCAGGCCCTCGCCAACGCCCGCCTGGCCACCGGCGAGGTCGACGTGGTCGAGGCGCACGGCACGGGGACGACGCTGGGCGACCCGATCGAGGCGCAGGCGCTGCTCGCCACGTACGGCCGGGAGCGGGACGCGGAGCAGCCGCTGTGGCTCGGCTCCGTCAAGTCCAACCTGGGCCACACCCAGGCCGCCTCCGGTGTCGCCGGTGTCATCAAGATGGTGCTGTCGATGCGCCACGGTGTGCTGCCGCGCACCCTGCATGTGGACGAGCCGTCGCCGCACGTCGACTGGGAGGCGGGCGCGGTCTCGCTGCTCACCGAACAGCAGCCGTGGCCGGAGACCGGCCGCCCGCGCCGCGCCGCGGTGTCGTCGTTCGGCATCAGCGGCACCAACGCGCACGCCATCATCGAGCAGCCGCCCGCCTCCGAGGCCGACGAGGCCCCGGCGGACACCACGGCCCTGCCGTACGTCCCCGTGCTGCTCTCGGCACGCGACGAGGACGCCCTGCGCGCCCAGGCGCGGCGGCTGCGCTCGCGGATCGCCACCGGCACTGATCTCACCGACCTCGGGTTCTCCCTTGCGACGACCCGCGCCGCGCTCGAACACCGCGTCGCCCTGGTCGCCGACGGCCAGGACGAGGTGCTGGGCGCGCTGGACGCGCTGGCGCGCGGCGAGCACCCGGCGGCAGAGCTGCGCGGGGTCGCCGCCGACGGTGGCAAGGTGGCGTTCCTGTTCACGGGGCAGGGCAGCCAGCGGCTCGGCATGGGCCGCGAGCTGTACGCGACGTTCCCGGTGTTCGCGGAGGCGCTTGACGAGGTGTGCGACGCGCTGGACCCGCACCTCGAACGGCCGCTGAAGACGGTGGTGTTCGGGGACGATGCCTCGGTGCTGGACCGGACCGGCTTCACCCAGCCCGCGCTGTTCGCGGTCGAGGTGGCGCTGTTCCGGCTGGTCGAGGCGTGGGGGCTGCGTGCGGACTTCCTCTCCGGGCACTCCATTGGCGAGCTGGCTGCCGCGCACGTGGCGGGTGTGCTCTCCCTCGCGGACGCGGCGAAGCTGGTCGCGGCGCGTGGCCGTCTGATGCAGGAACTCCCCGCCGGTGGCGCGATGGTCGCGGTGCAGGCGTCGGAGGACGAGGTGGCGCCACTGCTCACCGAGCGCGTCAGCATCGCCGCCCTCAACGGCCCCACGTCGGTGGTCATCGCGGGTGACGAGGACGCCGCTCTGGAGATCGCGGCGTCCTTCGAGGTGCAGGGTCGTAAGACCAAGCGCCTCACCGTCAGCCACGCCTTCCACTCGCCGCGCATGGACGCCATGCTCGCGGACTTCCGCAAGGTCGCGGAGGGCCTGACGTTCAACGCCCCGACGATCCCGCTGGTCTCCTGCCTCACCGGCACCGTGACCACGGCCGACGAGATCCGCATGCCGGACTTCTGGGTCCGCCATGTCCGCGAGTCCGTCCGCTTCGTCGACGGTGTGCGCACCCTGCGCGACAACGGGGTGACCACCTTCGTGGAACTCGGCCCCGACGGGGTGCTCTCCGCGATGGGCGAGAACTGCCTCGCCGAGACGGAAGCCGAATCAGAGAACGACGGCGACCGGGCGGCGTTCGTCCCCGCCCTGCGCAACGGCCGCCCCGAGGCCCAGGCGCTGGCCACCGCCCTCGCGCAGCTCCATGTGCGGGGCGTGGCCCTGGACTGGGCGTCCGTCTACGCCGGGCGCGGCGCCCGCCGCGTCGAGCTGCCGACGTACCCCTTCCAGCGTCAGCGCTACTGGCTCGACGTGGGCATCTCCGCCGAGGACGTGGCCTTCGCGGGCCTCGGCACGGCGGGTCACCCGCTGCTGGGCGCGGCGGTGGAACTGCCCGACACCGGCGGCTTCGTGTTCACCGGACGGCTGTCGCTGCTGACGCACCCCTGGCTGGCCGACCACGCCGTCATGGACACCGTCCTGCTGCCCGGCACCGCCTTCGTCGAACTCGCCCTGCGGGCCGGTGAGGAGGCGGGCTGCGACACGATCGAGGAGCTGACCCTCCAGGCCCCGCTGATCGTGCCCGAACAGGGCGCCGTACAGCTGCGGCTGGAGCTGGCCGCGGCCGACGGGACGGGGCGGCGCCAGCTGACCCTGCACTCCCGCCGGGAGGACGTCCCCGCCGACGAGCCGTGGATCCGGCACGCCACCGGTTTCCTCACCCCGGGCGCGCCCGCTGAGCAGGTGGCGGACGTCGACCTCACCGTGTGGCCGCCCGCCGACGCGACCGCCCTCGAAACCGAGGCGTTCTACGAGCACGCGGCCGCCGCCGGACTCGGCTACGGCCCGGTCTTCCAGGGCCTGCACGACGCCTGGCGGCGCGGCGACGAGCTGTTCGCGACCATCCGGCTGCCGCGCGGCCAGGAGCCCGAGGCCGCCACGTACGGCGTGCATCCCGCCCTGCTGGACGCCGCCCTGCACACCCTCGGCCTCGATACGCCGGACGGCGCGGAGAGCGAGGGCGCGCGGCTGCCGTTCGCGTGGACGGGCGTACGGCTGCACACCGGGGGCGCCGCATCGCTGCGCGTACGGCTGCGCCCGGCCGCCGAAGGCGTGTCGCTCCACCTCGCGGACGGCACCGGCACCGCCGTCGCCACCATCGACGGCCTGGTGCTGCGCCCGCTGTCGGCCGACCAGCTGAACGCCTCGCGCGCCGCGTACCACGAGTCGCTGTTCCGCCCGGAGTGGACGGCCCTGTCGACCCCCGTGTCCGCCACCGGCATCCCGGTCGGCGAACGCTGGGTGACCCTCGGCGCCGACGCCGCCTTCACGGCCGCGGGCGAGCGGCTGGACGATTACCCGCACCTGACCGCCCTCACCGACGCGCTCGACGGAGACGGCACCGCGCCCGACGTGGTGCTCGTCCCCCTCACCGGGGGCGGGGCGTCGCTGCCCGAGGCGGCCAAGGCCGCCGCCCGGGACGCCCTGGACCTCGTCCAGGCGTGGCTGGGCGACCAGCGGTTCGCCGACACCCGCCTGGTGTTCGTGACCCGTGGCGCGGTCGCGGCACGCCCCGGTGAGGACATCGCCGACCTGCCCCACACCACCGTCTGGGGCCTGGTGAAGTCCGCCCAGTCGGAGAACCCGGGCCGGTTCGTGCTGGTGGACGTCGACGGCACCGACGCCTCCCAGCGCGCCCTGCCGACGGTGCTCACCACCGACGAACCGCAACTCGCGCTGCGCTCCGGCACCGCACACGCCTACCGCCTCGCCCGGGTCCCGGCCCAGCCGGACACCCCGCAACCGGCCGGATTCGGCGACCCGCAGGGCACCGTGCTGCTCAGCGGCGCGAGCGGCGCCCTGGGCGGCCTGTTCGCCCGCCACCTGGTGGCCGAGCGCGGCGTACGGCAGCTGCTGCTGCTCAGCAGGCGCGGCGGCGACGCCCCCGGCGCGGCCGAACTCGCCGCTGAGCTGGGCGCGTTGGGCGCCACGGTGACCTGGGCGGCCTGCGACACCGCCGACCGGGACGCCCTGGCCGCCGTCCTTGCCGCGATCCCGGCCGAGCACCCGCTCACCGCCGTGGTGCACACCGCGGGCGTTCTGGACGACGGTGTGATCAGCTCGCTGACCGGCGAGCGGATCGACGCGGTGCTGCGCCCCAAGGTGGACGCCGCGTGGAACCTGCACGAGCTGACCCGCGAGCTGGACCTGTCCGCGTTCGTGCTCTTCTCCTCGGCCGCCGGAGCCTTCGGCAGCTCGGGACAGGGCAACTACGCCGCGGCGAACACCTTCCTGGACGCGCTCGCCCAGCACCGCGCGACGCACGGCCTGCCCGCGTCGTCGCTGGCCTGGGGCCTGTGGGCGGCGGCCGACGGCATGGCGGGCAGCCTGGAGTCCACCGACGTGAGCCGCATCTCGCGCGGTGGCTACGAGGCGCTGCCGCAGGACGAGGGCCTGGCCCTGTTCGACGTGGCAGGCACCCTCGCCGAGGCCGTGTTCGTCCCCATCCGCATCGACACCGGCGCCCTGCGCGGCCAGGCCGCCGCCGGACTGCTGCCGCCGCTGCTGCGCGGCCTGGTCCGTACCCCCGTACGGCGCTCCGCCGACACCGGAGCCACCGGTGCCGCCGGAACCGCGGCCGACTCCGGTGCCGGTTCGCTCACCGAGCGGCTCGCGGGCCTGTCGGACACCGAACGCGACCGCGAGCTGCTGGAGCTCGTACGGACCCATGTGGCGGCCGTCCTCGGACACGCCACACCCGACGACGTCGACGCCGGTCGTGGCTTCCTCGACCTGGGCTTCGACTCGCTCACCGCCGTGGATCTGCGCAACCGACTGGGCGCCGCCGCCGGACTGCGGCTGCCGGTCACGCTGATCTTCGACTACCCGACGCCCACCGCCCTCGCCGGGTATCTGCGCGAGGAACTCGGCCTGGACACCACGGCCGCACACCAGCCCGTGCACGCGGAACTCGACAAGCTGGAAGCGATCCTCGCCACGATCGCCCCCGACGACGCCGAGAGCCCCGGCATCACCACCCGCCTGCGCGACCTCCTGTCGAAGTGGAATGAAACGCACAGTGCTACGGACAGCACCGCACAAGACCGTGAAATCCAGTCCGCGACAGCAGACGAGATCTTCGATCTCCTCGACGACGAGCTCGGGCTCTCCTGACCGGCTCCACAAGAGCTTTCGGACTCATCTCAGCACCGCGGAGACGGCGTAATGGCGACGGCGAACGAAGAGAAGTACCTCGACTACCTCAAGCGGGCCACCACCGACCTGCGCGAGGCGCGGCGTCGGCTGCGCGAGGTCGAGGAGCGCGAGCAGGAGCCCATCGCCATCGTCGCGATGAGCTGCCGCTACCCGGGCGGCGTGCGGACGCCCGAGGAGCTGTGGGAGCTGGTCGCCCGCGGCGGTGACGCGGCCTCGCCGTACCCCACCGACCGCGGCTGGGGTACGGACGTCCTCTTCGATCCCGAGCCGGACAGCGGCCAGGAGCCGTACGTCCGCGAGGGCGGTTTCCTGCACGACGCGGCCGAGTTCGACCCGGCGTTCTTCGGGATCTCGCCGCGCGAGGCCCTGGCCATGGACCCGCAGCAGCGGCTGCTGCTGGAGACGTCGTGGGAGGCGTTCGAGCGCGCGGGCATCGACCCGACGACGCTCCAGGGCAGCCGGACCGGCGTGTTCGCGGGCGTCATGTACCACGACTACGCGTCCCGGCTGTTCTCCGCGCCCGAGGACGTCGAAGGCTTCCTCGGCAACGGCAGCTCCGGCTCCATCGCCTCCGGCCGCGTCGCGTACACCTTCGGCCTGGAAGGCCCGGCCGTCACCATCGACACGGCCTGCTCCTCTTCCCTGGTCGCCCTGCACTTCGCCGCCCAGGCGCTGCGCCGCGGCGAGTGCTCGCTGGCGCTTGCCGGTGGCGTCACGGTCATGGCCACCCCCGGTACGTTCACCGAGTTCAGCCGCCAGCGGGGGCTGGCCACCGACGGCCGCTGCAAGTCGTTCGCGGAGGCCGCCGACGGCACCGGCTGGGGCGAGGGCGCGGGCATGCTGCTGCTGGAGCGGCTGTCCGACGCCCGCGCCAACGGCCACCAGGTGCTCGGCCTCGTCCGCGGCTCCGCCATCAACCAGGACGGCGCCAGCAGCGGCCTCACCGCCCCCAACGGCCCGTCCCAGCAGCGCGTCATACGCCAGGCCCTGGCCGGGGCCCGGCTCTCCGCCGGACAGATCGACGTGGTCGAGGCGCACGGCACGGGGACCACGCTGGGCGACCCCATCGAGGCGCAGGCGCTGCTCGCCACCTACGGGCGCAACCACAGCGAAGAGCAGCCGCTCTGGCTGGGCTCCATCAAGTCCAACATCGGCCACACGCAGGCCGCCGCCGGTGTCGCGGGCATCATCAAAATGGTCATGGCGATGCGCCACGGCGTCCTCCCGCAGACCCTGCACGTCGACCAGCCCACCTCCAACGTCGACTGGTCCGCCGGCGCCGTCTCGCTGCTCACCGAGACCCGCGCCTGGCCCGACACCGGACAACCGCGCCGCGCCGCGGTGTCCTCGTTCGGCATCAGCGGCACCAACGCGCACACCATCCTGGAGCAGGCGCCCGACCCGGCCACTGAGGAGTCGCAGCCCGCCGCTGACGACGCCGCCCCCGCCACCGCGCTGCCGCTGTGGACCGTCGCGGCCAAGACCCGGACCGCGCTGCGCGCCCAGGCCGCGAACCTCCGCGCCCACCTCGACGCAAACCCCGGACTCCCGCTCGCCGACGCCGCGTTCTCCCTGGCCACCGGCCGGGCGGCCTTCGAGCACCGCGCGGCGATCGTCGCCGACGACCGCGACGGCCTGGTACGCGCCCTCGACGCGCTGACCCGCGAGGAGCCCGCGACCGGGCTGTTCGACGGCAAGGTCGCGGGCGGCAAGGTGGCGTTCCTGTTCACGGGGCAGGGCAGCCAGCGCCTCGGGATGGGGCGCGAGCTGTACGAGGCGTACCCGGTGTTCGCCGGTGCCCTGGACGAGGTGTGCGCCGAGCTGGATCAGCACCTTGAGCGGCCGCTGCGTGACGTCCTGTTCGGCGAGGACGCCTCGGTGCTGGACCGGACCGGTTTCACCCAGCCCGCACTGTTCGCGGTTGAGGTGGCGCTGTTCCGGCTGGTGGAGGCGTGGGGGCTGCGGCCCGACTTCCTGTCCGGGCACTCGATCGGTGAGCTGGCCGCCGCGCATGTGGCGGGTGTGTTCTCGCTCGCGGACGCCTGCCGGTTGGTGGCGGCGCGTGGGCGGTTGATGCAGGAGCTTCCGGCCGGTGGCGCGATGATCGCCGTCCAGGCGTCGGAGGACGAGGTGGCCCCGCTCCTCACCGAGCGCGTCAGCATCGCCGCGGTGAACGGGCCGACCTCCGTGGTCATCGCGGGCGACGAGGACGCGGCGCTGGAAATCGCGGCGGACTTCGAGGCGCAGGGGCGGAAGACCAAGCGGCTCACCGTCAGCCACGCCTTCCACTCGCCCCGTATGGACGGGATGCTGGACGCGTTCCGCGAGGTGGCGCAGGGGCTGTCGTACGAGGCCCCGAAGATCCCCATCGTGTCGAACCTGACCGGCGCCGTGGTGTCCGCCGAGGAGATCACGACTGCCGACTTCTGGGTGCGCCACGTCCGTGAGGCGGTGCGCTTCCTCGACGGTGTGCGCGCCCTCGAGGACCGTAACGTCACCACGTTCGTGGAACTGGGCCCGGACGGCGTCCTCAGCGCCATGGCACAGGACTGCCTGACCCGTGACGACGCCACCCTTGTCTCCGCGCTGCGCACCGGCCGCCCCGAGGTCCGGAGCCTGGCCACCGCCCTCGCGCAGGCACACGTACGCGGCGTCTCACCCGACTGGAACGCGGTGTTCGCCGGGACGGACACGACCCGCACCGACCTTCCGCTGTACGCCTTCCAGCGCGAAACGTACTGGCTGGACGCCGGATACCCGATGGGCGACGTGACGTCCGCCGGGCTCGGCGCCGCAGACCACCCCCTGCTGGGCGCCGCGGT
The DNA here is from genome assembly GCF_003721215.1 of Streptomyces botrytidirepellens. Classification (NCBI taxonomy): domain Bacteria; kingdom Bacillati; phylum Actinomycetota; class Actinomycetes; order Kitasatosporales; family Streptomycetaceae; genus Streptomyces; species Streptomyces botrytidirepellens. The sequence goes on along the minus strand of NZ_RIBZ01000145.1, from coordinate 5,145 downwards.
GGCGCTCGCCGACACCGACGGCTTCCTCTACACCGGCCGCCTCGCCCTGGACACCCACCCGTGGCTGGCGGACCACACGGTGGCCGGTTCGGTGCTGCTGCCCGGGACCGCGTTCGTGGAGCTGGCGGTGCGCGCCGGTGACCAGGTGGGATGCGATCTGCTGGAGGAGCTGACCCTGGAGGCGCCGTTGGTGCTTCCCGAGGTGGGTGGCGTGCAGCTTCAGCTGTCGGTGGGCGCGCCCGACGCGTCCGGGCGGCGCGCGCTGACGGTGTACTCGCGGCCCGAGGACGCGGCCGTGGACGAGGTCTGGGAGCGGCACGCCTCGGGTGTGCTGGGCTCGGGGGCGTCGTCTTCCGCCTCCTTCGACCTGGGCGTATGGCCCCCGGAGGGCGCGAAACCGGTCGCGGTCGAGGGCCTGTACGAGGGACTGGCCGACGCCGGGCTCGCCTACGGCCCGGTGTTCCGCGGGCTGAAGTCCGCGTGGCGGCTGGGCGATGACGTCTACGCCGAGCTGGAGTTGGCGGAGGACGCGCGGTCCGAGGCGGGAGCGTTCGGTCTGCATCCGGCGCTGCTGGATTCGGCGCTGCATGCGGTGGGTCTGGGTGGCCTGATCGAGGGCGAGGACGGGGCTCGGCTGCCGTTCTCGTGGTCCGGTGTGTCGCTGCACGCGGTCGGTGCGTCGGTGCTGCGGGTGCGCCTGTCGGCCGTGGGCGCGGACGCGGTGGCGTTGGCGGTGGCCGATGGTGCGGGTCGTGCCGTGCTGTCGGTGGACTCGCTGGTGTTGCGGCCGGTGGCCGTCGAGCAGATCCGCGGCGCGCGGGGCGGGCGCCAGGAGTCGCTGCACCGGCTCGACTGGGCCGAGGTGTCGGGCGCGGGTGCGGCGGGGAAGTGTGTGCTGCTTGGGTCCGACCCGCTGGACTTGGCGTCGTCCGGGCAGCGGTTCGACACGTACGCGGACTTGGACGCGCTCGCGGCTGCGGTCGACGGGGGTGCGGAGTCCCCGGAGTACGTAGTGGTGTCCCTGGCAAATCAAGCCCGTCCGGCGATTGAGGACACGCCCGAAGGGCGTTCCGGCCTGCACGCCGATGGTGCGGCAACTTCAGCCCGTCCGGCGTTTGAGGACCGGGGTCAAGGGGCGGAGCCCATTGTTTCGGGAAGGGGCGGGGTGGGGGAAAGCCCCTCGCCCGCCGAAGCCGCACATCACGCCACCACCCAGGCCCTCCACCTCCTCCAGACCTGGCTGAACGACGACCGCTTCGCGGACGCCCGGCTGGTCCTGCTGACCTCGGGTGCCGTGGCCGCCGGTACGGACGAGCCCGTCACCGACCTGGCCCACGCCGCCGTGTGGGGCCTGGTGCGCTCCGCCGAGTCGGAGAACCCGGGCCGGTTTGTGCTGGTCGACGTCGATGGTGCGGCTGATTCGCGTGCGGCGGTGTCGGGCGCGCTGGCGTCGGGTGAACCGCAGGTGGCGGTGCGGGACGGTGTGCTGCGGGCGCCGCGTCTGGCGCGGGCCGTGGTGGACGCCGAGCAGACGGCTGACTTTGGTGCCGAGGGCACGGTGCTGGTGACCGGTGCGAGTGGCACGCTGGGCGGGCTGGTGGCCCGTCATCTGGTGGCGGAACGTGGCGTACGGCAGTTGCTGCTGGTCAGCCGTCGTGGCGCGGAGGCTCCGGGCGCTTCGGAACTCGGTGCCGAGCTGACGGAGCTGGGTGCCGAGGTGCACTGGGTTGCGTGCGATGTGGCGGACCGGGATGCGCTGGCCGAGGTGCTGGGGTCGGTTCCGGCCGAGCGTCCGCTGACCGGGGTTGTGCACACGGCGGGTGTGCTGGACGACGGTGTGATCGGCTCGCTGACGGCTGAGCGGCTGGCCACCGTACTGCGCCCGAAGGTGGACGCGGCCTGGAACCTCCACGAGCTGACGGCTGATCTGGATCTGAAGGCGTTCGTCCTGTTCTCGTCCGCTTCCGGTGTCTTCGGTGGCGCGGGGCAGGGCAACTACGCGGCGGCCAACGCGTATGTGGATGCGTTGGCGCAGCACCGTAGGGCGCGTGGGCTGGCCGGTACCTCCCTCGCCTGGGGCCTCTGGGCGGAATCCAGCGCGATGACCGGCGCCTTGGACGATGCCGATGTGTCCCGGATGAGCCGGGGCGGCGTTGCCGCGCTGTCGGCCGCCGAGGGGTTGGAGCTGTTCGACGCGGCGTCTGGTGCGGGCGAGGCGTTGCTGGTGCCGGTGCGGCTGGACTTGGCGGCGGTGCGGGCCGAGGCCGCGGCGTCGGGTGTGGTGGCGCCGTTGATGCGTGGGCTGGTGCGGGTGCCGGGGCGGCGTACGGCGGAGGGCTCGGCCGCATCGGGTGCGCTGGCGCAGCGGCTGGCCGGGCTCGGCGAGGCCGAACAGCTCGACCTGCTGCTGGGGCTGGTCCGTACGCAGGTCGCCGCCGTCCTGGGCTACGGCTCCGCCGATTCCGTGGACCCCGATCGCGCGTTCCGCGACCTGGGCTTCGACTCGCTGACCGCCGTCGAGCTGCGCAACCGGATGAACGCGGCCACCGGCATGCGGCTCCCCGCCACCCTGGTCTTCGACTACCCGACCTCCCTCGTTCTCGCCGAGCACCTTCGGGCGGAACTCGCGGGCACACACGGCCAGTTGGCCGTACCGGCGTCAACCGTGGGCGCGGTCGACGACGAGCCGATCGCCATCGTCGCCATGAGCTGCCGCTTCCCGGGCGGAGTGCGCACCCCCGAGGAGCTGTGGCAGCTGCTGTCCTCCGGCCGGGACGCGATCTCCGGCTTCCCCGTCGACCGCGGCTGGGACCTGGACGCGATCTACCACCCGGACCCCGAGCACCCGGGCACCTCGTACACCCGCGAGGGCGGCTTCCTCCACGAGGCCGCCGACTTCGACCCCACCTTCTTCGGGATATCGCCGCGCGAGGCCGTCGCCACCGACCCGCAGCAGCGGCTGCTGCTCGAGACGTCGTGGGAGGCGTTCGAGCGCGCGGGCATCGACCCGACGACCCTGCGCGGCAGCCAGACCGGTGTCTTCGCGGGCGTCATGTACCACGACTACGCCACGCTCGTGGAGCAGGCCCCCGACGGCGGCGGCGAAGGCGCGATCGGCTCCGGCAGCACCGGCTCCATCGCCTCCGGCCGGGTCGCGTACGCCCTCGGGCTGGAGGGCCCGGCGGTGACGGTGGACACGGCCTGCTCGTCGTCGCTCGTCGCCCTGCACTGGGCGATGCAGGCCCTGCGGGCGGGGGAGTGCTCGCTGGCGCTGGCCGGTGGCGTCACGGTGATGGCCACCCCGGCCACCTTCATCGGCTTCAGCCGCCAGGGCGGCCTGTCCGCCGACGGCCGCTGCAAGGCGTTCTCGGCGGACGCGGACGGCACCGGCTGGGCCGAGGGCGCGGGCATGCTGCTCGTGGAGCGGCTGTCGGACGCGCGGCGCAACGGCCACCCCGTGCTGGCGGTCGTACGCGGCAGCTCGGTCAACCAGGACGGTGCGTCGAATGGTCTGACGGCGCCGAACGGTCCGTCGCAGCAGCGCGTCATCCGCGCGGCCCTGGCCGGCGCGGGTCTGTCGGCCGCCGAGGTGGACGCGGTGGAGGCGCACGGTACGGGGACCACGCTGGGCGACCCGATCGAGGCGCAGGCGCTGCTCGCCACGTACGGCCGCGACCGGTCCGAGGACCAGCCCCTGCTGCTGGGTTCCATCAAGTCCAACATGGGCCACACGCAGGCCGCGGCCGGTGTCGCCGGTGTGATGAAGATGGTCCTCGCCATGCGTCACGGGGTGCTGCCGCAGACCCTGCACGCGGGCGAGGCGTCCCCGCATGTCGACTGGTCGGCGGGCGCGGTGTCGCTGCTGACCGAGCAGACGCAGTGGCCGGAGACCGGCCGTCCGCGCCGCGCGGGTGTGTCGTCGTTCGGCATCAGCGGCACCAATGTGCACACCATCATCGAGCAGGCTCCGGTGGTCGAGGCGGAGCCCGTCGCTGACATCACCCCGCCGGTGCTGCCCTCGGTGATCTCCGGCCGCAGCGCGGCCGCCCTGCGCGCCCAGGCCGAACGCCTGCGGGCCCACGTGGACGCCCATCCCGAACTGCGCCCCGTCGACCTCGGCTACTCGCTCGCGACCACCCGTTCCGCCTTCGACCACCGCGCGGCCGTCGTCGCCGAGGACCGTGCCGGGCTGCTGGCCGGTCTGGAGGCGCTGGCGGAGGGCCGCAGTGCCGCGGGGCTCGTTGAGGGTTCGGTGGCCGGTGGGCGGGTGGCGTTCCTGTTCACGGGTCAGGGGAGCCAGCGGCTGGGGATGGGGCGTGAGCTGTATGACGCCTATCCGGTGTTCGCGGAGGCGCTGGATGCGGTGTGCGATGCGCTGGACGAGCATCTTGAGCAGCCGCTGAAGACGGTGCTGTTCGGGGATGATGCGGCGGTCTTGATTCAGACGGCGTTCACGCAGCCTGCGCTGTTCGCGGTTGAGGTGGCGTTGTTCCGGCTGGTGGAGGCGTGGGGTCTGCGTGCGGACTTCCTGTCGGGCCACTCGATTGGTGAGCTGGCTGCGGCGCATGTGGCGGGTGTGTTGCCCCTTGCGGATGCGGCGAAGTTGGTGGCGGCTCGTGGGCGGTTGATGCAGGAGCTTCCGGCCGGTGGCGCGATGGTGGCGGTGCAGGCGTCGGAGGACGAGGTGGTGCCACTGCTCACCGAGCGCGTCAGCATGGCCGCTGTGAATGGCCCGACGTCTGTGGTCATCGCGGGTGACGACGACGCTGTGGTTGAGGTTGCCGCGTCGTTTGAGGCGCGGGGGCGTAAGACGAAGCGGCTCGCGGTCAGTCATGCGTTCCATTCGCCGCGTATGGACGGGATGCTGGAGGCGTTCCGTGAGGTTGCGGAGGGGCTGTCGTACGGGGCTCCGCGTATCCCGATCGTGTCGAACCTGACCGGGGATGTCGTCTCCGCCGAGGAGATCGCGACCGCCGACTTCTGGGTGCGGCATGTCCGTGAGGCCGTCCGCTTCCTCGATGGTGTGCGTGCTCTGGAGGCCCAGGGGGTCAGCACCTTTGTGGAGCTGGGTCCGGACGGTGTGCTCACCGCCATGGCGCAGGAGTGTGTGACCGGCGACGACGCCGCCTTTGCGTCCGTCTGCCG
>NZ_RIBZ01000127.1:0-802 GCF_003721215.1 Streptomyces botrytidirepellens | reverse complement strand
TCATCAAACAGATGCTCCACGAGGGCCTGCGCGGTCGGGTAGTCGAACACCAGCGTCGCCGGAAGCCGCAACCCCGTCGCCGCGCTCAACCCATTACGCAGCTCCACCGCCATCAACGAATCAAAGCCCAAGTCGCGGAACGTACGAGCTGCATCCACCCCCGCAGCGCCCTCATACCCGAGCACCAACGCGACCCGGTTGCGCACCAGGTCCAGCAGCACCTCCCGCTGCTCGACCTCGCCCAGCCCAGCCAGCCGTTGCATCAGCCCGGTGGACGCTATCCGTCCGGCTGTGCGGCGCGTACGGACCAGTCCGCGCAACAGCGGCGGCACCTCACCACGAGCCCGCAGCGCCGAAAGNGCGGCGGCACCTCACCACGAGCCCGCAGCGCCGAAAGATCCAGCCGCACCGGCAACACCACCGGCTCCCCAGCACCCACCGCCGCATCGAACAGCGCCACACCCTGCTCGACGGACAACGGCGGCAGACCCGCACGCGCCATCCGCTCACGATCACCGGCAGCCAGATCGCCGAGCATGCCGCCAGGATGGTCCCAGGGCCCCCACGCCAGCGACACACCCGGCAACCCCCGGTCCCGCCGGTACCGCACCAACGCGTCCAGGAACGCATTCCCTGCGGCGTAACTCCCCTGACCAGCACTGCCCAGCGTGCCCGCCGCGGAGGAGAACACCACGAACGCAGACAAGTCCATGTCCCGTGTCAGCTCATGCAGATGCCACGCCGCATCCACCTTCGGACGCAACACCGCATCAACACGCCCCGGAGTCAACGCACCCATCAG